>JAUWZR010000112.1 GCA_030615235.1 Promethearchaeota archaeon | reverse complement strand
ATAATAATCTTGATATAAATAATTATCTACAGAGAATTTTTATCCAAATCGGAGAAGGATAATTTTAATAACGGAGAATTTATTATTTTCCATGTAGTAAAGAATTATTTTATAATATCTAAAACACATAAAAAAATAAATAAAAATTAGGCGCTATATTTATTATGGCTAAAAGTGACTACTTTATAGGGGAAGCCCTTTTGGGTGCTGAAGAAAACTTAGCACATATAGATTTAATAATTGGTTCAAAAGATGGTCCTGTTGGGGTATCTTTTGCAAATGCACTTAGTTCTCCTTCAATAGGTCATGGGGGGCTTCTAGCATGCATAAGACCAAATCTTCTTACAAAACCAATTAGCCTTGTTATACCTAAAGTTACAGTTTCAAAAATGGAAGAAGCAAATAAGATTTTTGGACCGGCTCAAGCTGCCGTTGCTAAAGCAATAGCCGATGCAGTAGAAGAAAATATAATACCCATGAATAAACTGGATGAATGGTTACTTATTATAAGTGTCTTTATTCACCCCGATGCAAAGGATTATAGGAAAATCTATCAATATAACTATAGTGCAACAAAATTAGCGATTAAAAGAGCTTTAAAGAATTACCCACCAATTGAGAAAATTTTCTACGATAAAGATCGGGCAAAACACCCTGTTGCTGGAATCAGAGTACCAAGGCTTTGGAGACCCCCTTACGTCCAAGTCGCGATGGATCACCCGAATATAGACCATCACATCAAAGTGGTAAAACAATTACCAAAGAGTGACAGAATTATCTTAGAAATTGGAACCCCATTTCTCAAGAAATATGGTATGGAAGCAATAAAACGAGTAAGAGAATTAGCACCTCAAAAATTTATTGTGGCAGATTTAAAAACCTTAGATGTAGGGAAATTAGAAGTGGATTTTGCATTTGACGCTACTGCAGATGCTGTTGTTGCAAGTGGTTTAGCGGCTCCTTCATCAATTGATAAATTCCTTTTAGAAGCTAATCGTATGGGAATTTATGGTTTTGTTGACACCATGGAAGTAGATGATCCTATTGCAAAATTGAGGAAACTAAAACAAATCCCTGATGTTGTCATTTTACATCGAGCAATTGATGTGGAACAAGCTACTGGTTCAGAATCCTCAGATGCTGCTCAAAAAGCAAGATGGGCGGCAATCCCTAAAATAAAAGAGCTGTATAAAGATCAAAAATTAGCTTCTGGGCGAGATCGTGTTTTAGTAGCCGTTGCAGGAGGAATTGATCCAAATACTGCCAATTATGCATTAGAAATGGGGGCGGATGTGCTGATTGTGGGTCGTTTCATTACGTCCTCTAAGGATATTGAAAATTCCATGAGGAGATTACTCAATATCATACCAGGTTATTCTGATATTGACCTAAAGAGAATTCATACAGAAGATGACGATAGTTCTGTAAAAAAGCCTACATGGGATTAAAATAATTATTTTAAAATATATTCCCTCTTCTTTTTAAAACAATTTAAAGTTCATTAAATACACTTAATTCATTAAAGCATAAGTGTAAATTATTAAGAAACAGCTTGTAAAAATTAATGTTAGAAGCGTAATCTTTCTCACATTATATAATTTTTTCTGTTTGTTCTTAAATTTAGCTTGTTCCTCAAAAGTTGTTCTAGGAGCCATAGGTTTGAAAGTATCAACCGAATCATCTTGCCACATCTGATCTACTTTTTGTGGGCGATACCCCTAGAAACCATATTTTGCAATGAATTCCACTTATTTAAATTCTCAAATCTTTTTCTTTTTTTTCTATAATCCGATTTTAATTACGATAATAATTTATTATTTCCACGTTAGTTTTTTTTCTTTTATTTTCAAGCAGTAAAGTGTTGAACAAATCTTTATATTATATATATTTACACAAAGATTATACGATGAAATTTAAGAAAACACTTATTATATTTATGCCCCAATAAAATCCTATATAATAAAAGCATTTAAAACTTTAAAAAAAATAGATGATAATTTATTATGTTACATAATATTGCACGATAAGTAGAATAACTTGTATAAATTAAAAATTTTAAATATATTTTCTTTAGATAAATGAAGAAAAAAATGAAGAAAACAGGTAAAAAATCAAAAGAATCAGAAATAAACCAGCAAAGCTTTGTTTACTCACAAGACACACCCCAAAGAATGGTTCTCATCCCTGGTGGAGAATTTATTATGGGAAAAGACAGTGATTATGAAGCTGATTTTAGTCCAGCGCATAAAGTACAGGTCGATTCATTTTATATTGACAAGCATGAAGTAACTAATGCTGAGTATTACAAGTTTTGCCAGGAAACAGGGCATAATTTACCAGAATTTTGGGAAGTTGAAATATTTCGTTGTGGAAAGGATTTTCCGAGTCATCCGGTAGTTGGTGTAAATTGGTCTGATGCAAAAGAATATGCTGAGTGGGCTGGAAAGCGATTACCAACCGAAGCTGAATGGGAATATGCTGCTAGAGGAAAACTTATTGATAATGAATATCCTACAAGTAACGAATGGACTATTCCATTAAGAAGAAACATGCCAGGAGAAGGTTGGGAAAATTTAATTATAGAAGTTGACAGTTATGATTCAAATGCTTATGGATTGTTCAATATGTCAGGGAATATTTGGGAATGGGTTTGGGATAGATATAATGAAGAATACTATAATGAAAGTCCTTATAGTAATCCTAGAGGCCCCGAAAAGGGTACTCTGAGGGTAGTTCGCGGTGGAAGTTGGCATTCTGGCAATACTTGTAAAAAAGTATATTACCGAAAAGGACTTCCTTCAAATTGGGTTGATTTTGCTGTAGGGTTTCGGTGCGCTAAGGATCTTTAATAATTTAAGTTTAATGCAAATCTGAGATAAGTACGAGTTAAAACCTACCGAATTAACAGGAAAAGTAGATAAGAATTTGAATATCTTTCGGAATTCTTGGTTATAGTAAGAAAAAAATGATAAAAATCGATTAAAATAAGTCTGGGTACATCTTTTCCATGTTTTCCATAGTTTCATTAAACAAATTATACAAAATAATATTATCATATATAAGTGTATTTTCAAGAAAGTAATCTAAAATCTAGTTAGCTAGTTTCTTATCATTCTTAGATTAGGTTTAGTAAATTTATTAGATAGAAACTTGTTTTTACTTGAAAGGCGAGTGATTATTGCTATAAGATTTTCAAAATGAGCAGGATGAAAATGTGTAATGAAAATATGCTTAATTAATCTAAGATCTAAGTGTTTTTTTTTTTTTTTAAATACAAGAATAAAGTATATTAATATGTGTAAATGTAAATTTGTACATTTGATGTGTATATCCGTATTAAAATGAATTTCAAAGGTGTGTTAAAATTCCTCAAAAATCCCTCGGATCGTGGCTTATTTTTTCTGGGATTATTTGTTTTATACTGAGTATCATAGTTTATGACCTTTTAATATTTTTCTGGAGCATTTTCCTAGAATTTTATTGGGTGATAATCCTGTTATCTTTGGCAAGAATTGCTAGTACTATCATAGGCGGGATAAAAATGAGTGGAAATGAGTACTAAAAAAGTTGAACTAAAAGAATATCAATATCAAGAAGTATATTCTATTTTTAAAAAACTTACTACAGCGAAAAAAATCCCAACTTTTGATCTTTTCAAAAAAAATCTCGACACCTTTTTTGAACTAACCTACGATGCATTCTTCGGCTTGGGGGGCATAAAGCACGAAGCGATCATGAAATGGGAGGAATTTATAGGGTCACACCAGCTCGGACTAGAATACTTTAAAGCTGTTGATAGTTGGCACGCGTATACATAAAAAGAATTATATCATTTAAGCCTATATTAACAAGAAAAATTGGATTGTTACAAAACTCAGTGATGCGTATTAAGTGTATTGATAAGATTGCTCTTCTAAAACTTCGAGAACTCTTTCAAAGTCGTTCTTGAAAACTCAATACTCGAGAATTCGATTTATTTCATGGAGCTGTGAAAGAATTATATTAATAAGCTCATAAATCCTAAGAACATTAATTCTTACATTAATGAAAAATTTCGTTTAGAACATGAGTGATGCAAAATGACGGAGGTAATGTTGTGGGATCCCATGGATCGATTCTTTTGGGGTGCAGCAATAACTGTGTTATTTATAACTGGATTACAATATTTTAGGAAAGGGAAATAGACAGAAATATTTAAAGAAAGAATATTTATGTATGGATATGCAGGGTTCCTTTTAGGCTTTTGTCTGGCTTCTATTTTTATTTGTTTAATTGATCTTCTATTACCAGGAACTTTTAGAAATGGTGTTTTTTATGGTGAATATCCAGATTTAACACAAGATCTTTCGATTCCAAATTATATTTTAATCATTGGGCTCTGTGATGATCTTTCATTACAATTGAGCCGAATACTTTTATGTATAGCATTTGAGATTACTATAAAACGCACGAAATATCTTTTTTCTATACTTACTTTTACTTCTATTATTTTTTTAATAATTATTTATATTAATTTAGTTTTATTTAGGATTTATCTTGAAATTTTATCTTTCTTAATGTTGATTTATCTCTTTTTTTTCTCATCGATTCTATTACCGTATATCTTATATTATACTACAAAATGGACACGTTCGAGTTTAAAGCAGTATCATTGCTTTTACTTTTGGGTTATTTACTAATCGACAATGGTGTCTCTTATGCTATATATAAACCATTAGGAGTAATTCCTTTATTACTTCCCCCGATTTTAGTTATTATTGGAGCTATTATTTCTTTATCTCCTACATTTATTAATCCTAACTCTTTTTCCCGAACTTCGCGTTTTTGGAAAATCATAGGAATCTTAGTTATTTGTTCTTACTTTCTAAGATTACTCTATTCGTTAATTATTGGCATCCCGATTAATTATTCTCTATCTCTTGTTACTCTTATACTTTTTATCCTTTTAGTATATTTTATAATAAGAAATATTAGATCCGAGGCAAGTTTAGATCTAAAAGGAAAAATTAAAGAAAAAAGTCGAGATATTTTAGGAATGTTTACTAAGCCTCAAAGAATTACCGAAGAAGAAGTCTCAATTTCTATAGAAAAAAAAATTTGTTTGGTATGTAAGGGAAAAGTAGGAGGTGTCATGTTCATGTGTACAGGTTGTGGCGCATTATACTGTATAAAATGCTCTGAAGCCTTAAGCAATTTAGAAAATCTGTGTTGGGCGTGTGATTCTCCAATTGACAAGTCTAATCCAGTGAAACCATTTAAAGAAGAGAAAGAAGAAGTAGGGATTGAAGTATCGGAAGAAGCCCTGAAAAAACCTAAGAAATAAATTGAATTTGTGCAAGTCCGGAAAATGTGATAAACACTTTTTATTTCTAATGTAAAATCATTTGATTAAAAAAGCTAGATGAAAAACAATTTCCACTTTATTTACCAGCACTGAATTTTGTAACCATCCGAAAAATTGAATTTCATTCAATCTCGACTTTTTAATACTAATCATATTTTATTAATAAAGTCTAAATTCATTTCTCGTTATACTTTACTCATAAATAAAAATTTCTGAATCCATTCAAAATTATAAAAAAAGAAAGATAAAAAATAAATCCTTTATTAGACTCTCCAGTTTGCAGTTTTTTCACAATAGCCGATACAGGTCATCGCCATTTAATAACTCCACTTCTCCATTAGGGAGCATTCGTGCTTTATTTTGACCTTTTAAAATTATGACATTTTTTTTCTCTTTTTCAGCATAAACTGCTGCTCCATACACAGCACTTTTTTTTGTCTTATACCACATATCTTCTCCATCATGATTTTTTATTCTTTCTCCATCTTCATATCTTATTAAAAAATTTGCCATTTTTATCTCCAATTAAATATCAAAGTCATCTTCATTTAAAATATTAATTTTACTTAATAGAAAATCTGAAAGATCGATTAATTGCCCTCCTTTTATTTCACATCCATTAGATGGTACTAATTCTAGTTGATGGTCCTGATAATCATCAGTATAAGGATAACACTCTAAGTCTTCTTCTTCTAAATTTGCATCATCTTCATCACATGGAGCAAGTCCGTCAAAATTATTATAACATTCCATGGCACATTCTGGACATTTAACACAACTTAAAGGGTAATTTCCTATACCTTCAAGATGCACACCATAATTTCCACTTTCAGTAGAAGCTTCAATTGCTGCGCCTATGAAAAACCTACCACATGAGGTACATTTTTCACCTAATTTTTTAAAAATTTCAATAAGAATTTCTTTATTTTGTTCCATCAGCCATCAGAATATTTTCTTAATATTTGTCATAATCTATTTAATTCAAACTTGAAAAAAAAATTTACTTTAAAATCATCATTTTCGTAAATAATCATGTATTTAGAAAAAAGATTGGTAAAATTTACAATACATAAGAGATCCGACGGCAAATGAGGGGCGTGCCTAAATCTTGGATCTCTCTAGACTTGTACGTAAGTCTTTTCAGATTGCTCAATTTACAATTTGGGCACTTCTCGGGAAAGAAATCTGCATCGGAATGTTCACGAATTTCTATCTCAATCTCATTTTCTTCTTGATCTTTCATGTAATTAATTTGTTTTTTACGAATTTAAAGATTAAGGTGAAACCTAATGATAAAATAGATAGAGGGAGGAATAGAATGAATATTAAAATGAAAAGAGCCAAGGGACGGTGAAAATCTGCAAGATTATCAAAGCGAGGTAAAACAATCACAAATTTTGTCGTTTTAGATGAAATAGATTTAATATATAGCTATCATTTTAGAATCATACTCTTATTAAAAATAAAAACAAAAAAAAGACAAAATTGAACTTAGTTATTTCGGTTTATATGCCTTAACTTTCAAACTTATCCCTGCACCACCAAAATTTCGAATTTCTTCTATTTGTTCAGGAGTCAAGTCTAATTTTTCCTTGAATTCAAGTAAATTATGATCTGATATCATGAATTTGATTGGAAAATAAGATTCTCCAACTATTTCAACATTTTGAAATCCCGTTTCTTGAATGATTCTTATATAATCTTCTCTTAATAGTGCTCCTGCTACACAGCCAATGTATGCTTCTAAATTTTGCTTTAATAGATAGGGTAATTCTTCCATTAAAACAATATCAGAAATCAATATCCTTCCACCTGGTTTTAAAACTCGATAAGTTTCCTTAAAAACCTTTTCTTTTTCAGGAGAAAGGTTGATAACACAGTTAGAAATCACAAGATCAGCAACATTATCAGCAACAGGTAAATTTTCAATTTCACCAAGTCGGAATTCTACGTTTTTATAATCTCCCTTTCTTGCATTTTCTCGAGCTGTATCAATCATCTGAGGTGTCATATCTACACCAATTACTTGGCCATTTTTTCCTACTTTATTTGCCGCTAGAAAACAATCAAATCCGGTACCTGAACCAAGATCAACAATAGTTTCGCCTTCCTTTATAGAAGCAAGTGCAATTGGATTTCCACACCCTAAACCTACTATACCTTGAGGAACACTTTTAATTTCCTCTTCTGAATATCCGATTTTAGTACTATAATTTTGTAATGTATTAACATCGCCACAGCAAGAACTTGAAGAAGAATCTACTGAATTCTTAGAAGAACAACCACAAGCATAACTCTTTGCACGATTTGCTGTTTTACCGTATTGCTCTCTTACAATTTTTCGTATTTCTTGAGTATCTAATTCTACCATTTATTTTACCTCCAATTTGTTATTTTTACTAGATCCTTAAAATCCTACAGGAATCTCAATTTTACCCCAACAGACATTAGGATACTGGATACAAAATGACTTTTTTGCTTTTCTTCTTATTTCAGCTTCTACAAGTTTTATTGTTTTTGTTTTTTTCATTTTTTTACCACACTCCAATTCAATAATTATTTTTTATAATTTTATTCAATTATAAATAATCAACTATAGTATATAAAGGTTCCGAATATTTCGGGTCCGAACTATTTCCTGAAAATAAAAAAGCTATTTCAAATAATGAAATCAAGCTTGACATACGTCCATCCCATTCATTTCAAATGAATTATCTAATTTTTTCAGAAGATGGACCAGGTATTTAATCTCTTCAGCTTCAAAACCACCACAACAATCCTTTACAACAAACTTAATAGGTCGAGGTAGAGATTTTAAATTTTTTCCTTTTTCAGTAAGTTTTACTAAAAGACTCCGTCTATCATTTGGATTTGATTCTCGTGTTACTAGATTATTTTTTTCCATAGTATCAATAATCCCTGTTATTGTTGATTGAGAACAACAACATGCTAAAGCTAGCATTTTAAATGGTTTTTCATCTGATTTCCAGAGTTCTTGTAGGATTGAGTATTGAGGAGGAGTGAGATTTGATTCCTTAATAACACGACGTTGTAATTTTTTATATTT
>JAUWZR010000144.1 GCA_030615235.1 Promethearchaeota archaeon | reverse complement strand
GTTTTTTGCCTAGCTAATTTTTCTTCTTCCGTAAGTTCTACTTCGCCTCTTTTTACGAACATCATCATAACAAAGGCTAAGATGAAGAATATAGCACCATTAAGAAGTAAGAATTGTATCCCCATTAAATCAGTAAGACCGCCTACGACCATAGGACCTAATATAGCAGCAAAGTAACTGAAAAAGTAATATAGTCCGGTATATGTACCAATTTTTTTTTCACTAGGAGCTAATTCCCATACAATCACGATAGAATTGGTGTTAATCATTGCCCATCCAATTCCAAGTAAGGCAAGCGGAATTGCGATTATTACTAATTCAACTTGGGCAAGCCCTAAGAAGAATGAAATTATTAACATTACCGTCCATAGTATAACACCGATTTTAATTGTTGTTCTTCTCCCAATTTTACCAGGAAGGTACGATAGAGGATATATTGATATCAATAGAGGAACAGTAACTATAAAAGGTAAGAACCCCGCAAGACCTTGGCTGTAGCCTAACACCTGCACTCCATAAATTGAAATAAGTGCAACAATTCCTTGATATCCTATGAACCAACAGAAGATCGCTAATAACATAAAAATTGTGCTCCTATCTTCCTCAGAGGCTATGTCCTTAATACTCTCGATCAATCCAGGAGTAGTCTTTTCTGCTTTGACTTTTTCTCCTTCTTTTCCTTCCGTTTCTAAAATTAACTGATAACTGTATGAATCTTTTTCTTTTATTCGCCATAATAGTACCAGTAGAGCAACTACCATTATTATTGAAATAATAAGAAACATTAGTTGTAGGCTAATGATGCCAAGTAAGATACTGAACCCGTATCCGATTGCTACTCCAAGGCCCCCCATAAGATTTATTATTGCGTTTCCTTTACTTCTATGAACTGGTCTTACGAAATCCGGCATCAATGAAACAGCTTGGGCTCTATAGAAGCCCATACTTAATCCAAAAAAGAACATATAGATTAATAACATTATAATAGAAGTTTGTGTAGGAATTAAAAAGAAAAAAAGCGCACCTAAAGGAATTCCTATAATCAAATATGGCATTCTTCTTCCGAATTTAGTACGTGTGTTATCGGAGATTGAACCCATAATAGGCTGAATAATTACTCCAATAATGTTATCTAATGCCATAAGTAAACCAATTACAAATAAAGAAGTGAAATAATCACTTAATAACAAAGGAACTTGTGCGTTATACAGTGCCCAGGCAATTTCTGACGAAAAGAAAGCCAATCCAATTGTAAAAGTGTGTCCAACTCTAAATTTTGATGTTTCTGACATTTTTATCACATTTTTATTTTAAAGTAGATTTTATTGATAATATACAATAATTTTCTTTTGTTATATAAAATTCTTTCTTTTTTCTCACCATAATTAAAAGGATTTATAATTTTTCTAAATTTTTTCTTATCATAAGACTAAAAAGAGATAGAGAAATGCACTTAGAACCCGAATGTATACCATGTCTTCTTAATCAAGTGTTGCGAGCATTTAGATTGTTGAAACCTGATATATCCCGTGAGATAATTATAGATACTCAGAAGAAGTTAATGGAATATCTCATTAGTTTTGATTTAGAAAAAAGAGTATCTCCGATAATCGGTAAAGTAGCATATAACCTTGTCGCTGAGGCATTAGGTGTAAACGATCCCTACGCTTCAATAAAGAAACAACATAATCAATTAGCTTTACAATTCTACGATGAGGCTAAAAAGATAGTTAAGAGCGCTGAAGATCCTTTATTTGAAGCTATTGTTGTTGCTGCTCTTGGAAATACGATAGATTTAGGCACCAATCATAAAATTGATTTTATACACGATATTAAAAATTTTACACCAGACAAATTAGCGATAAACGATTACGAAACATTTAAACAGTCACTTCTGGATACTGGCCACTTACTGATTTTACTAGATAATGCCGGGGAGATTGTATTTGATAAGTTATTGGTAGAAACTATGCTTAAAACTTTTCCAGATCTCGAAATTACATGTTCGGTTCGATCAGCCCCAATTATCAACGACGCAACCTTGGAAGATGCAAAATTCGTTGGTTTAACAGATATAGTTCAAGTCATAGAAGCAAGTAGCACACCGGGTATTGACCTTCCAACAACCACAGATGAGTTCAAGAAGCACTTTTTTCTAAAGGATGGCGTGATTTTATCAAAAGGTCAAGGTAATTTCGAAAGCTTATACGGTATGGAAATACCAGATAAAGAAGTTTATTACTTACTAAAAGCTAAATGTTCATTGATGGAAAGGTTGTTTTCCGTTAAAGAAGGAAATATCATTTTTAAGAGAAAGACGGAGAATTTTTGAAGGTATAGAATGACAAAAAAAGTCGTTGATTTTATTAGTCTCTCGATTTTGCGATTGCTTCAGTGAAAAATCCAAAGTCTCGAATTTCTGTTTGAGTGTTTTCACCATTAACTCGGTTAAAGTACTCAACAATTTGGTTATATAAGATTTTTTTAAAAGATTCAAACTGAGAAACATCGGTAGAATCGCTGATTTCGTTTTGGTATAGGTGATAAAACATGTCGAGTGCTTTTTCTGCTTCTTCTCTCATATCTTCTTTGACAAAATCTTTATCCATTATCGCAATTAAAACCAGATCAAATTTATTCACAATAATCATCTGAATGGACAAACCTTTAATTGTAATTTCTTCAATCTTTCCCAGACTTTCCGATCCAAATAAGGACAACGCCCCTACAAACGATGAGAGCAACATAGGATTAATTTCAGAATCCAAAATGAGATCTAATAAATATATACCAGTTTCTTTACAAATTACAATCCCTTTTAAAAGCTTTGAAACATCTGATTTTTGAATTGAGTTAATTTTAGATTACCTTTACTCTGTTATTATGAAGATTTTCAAATTCTCCAATTGATTAATAAAAATATATACTTATTTGTTTAAATTTTTTATTATTTATCAGCTTTTATAATATGGTGATATATATTCCCAGATTTCATAGGACTTTAATGACTTTTAACTTTTTGTCGGTTATTGCATATTGTTAATTTTTCTTCACAGACAAAGACTTGATCTTTTATAATCGACAACTTTATATTTTAATGAATACCTATTCAATTAACATACACTAATAATGAAAGTGGAAATAAATGAATAAAGTTATAGGAATTCCTTCCGATGGACCAGAACTATCCGATACAATATCAGATCATTTTGGTCATTGTCGTTATTTCGTAGGAATCGAAATTGACGAAGAAAAAAACGTAAAAAAGTTATTTTCTTTGCAAAATAATGGGCATGCGGGTTGTATGGAACCAGTTAATAATATGAAACAAAGAAGTGTAACAGACATGATTGTAGGAGGAATAGGTGGACGACCATATGCAGGGTTCACTCACTATGGAATTGGATTATTTAAAGGGGTAAAGGGAACTCTGTCTGAGAATATCCAACTATTTTTACAAGGTAATTTGCAATCGTTAAATGAGCCAATATGCGCAGGTAGCGGTAGCTCAGATCATAACTGCCATTAAGAAATCAAAATAAAAAATTATAAAAAAATTATTTTTCTAATTCTTCCCTTATTTTAGCTACAGCTGCTTTGAATGCCTTAGTACTTTCGCTTTCAGGGTATTTTAATATAAATGGTAAACCCCGATCTCCTTGTTGACTAACTTCGACCTCAAAAGGAATTTGTCCTAAAAATTTTATATTAAAATCTTTGGAAGCCTTTTCTGCGCCACCAGGAGGGTAAAGATCAATATATTCGCTACAATGAGGACATTTAAACCCAGACATATTTTCAATTATCCCAAGGACATGTCTTTCCATTGTTTTTGCCATTACAATTGTTTTTCGAGCGTCCATAAGCGCAACTTCTTGCGGCGTGGATACAACAACTACATTCTCGTCGGGGATGAGCTGTAAAATATCAAGTGTTTCATCAGAAGTGCCAGGAGGCAAATCGCAGATTAAGTAATCAAGGTCTCCCCAATTTGCTTCTCCCAAAAATTGTCTTACAGCTGACATTTTCATTGGACCTCGCCAAATTACTGGAGTATCCATATCTTGCATCAAAAAAGCCATACTAACGACTTTCGTGTTTAACGGACCAATAACTGGGTAGAACTTCTTTGCGTCTAGGTCAACTCGAGGTCTAACATTAGGGTCAATACCTAACATCTTATTTACATTCGGGCCCGTTATGTCTACATCTAATATCCCTACGCGTAAACCTACACTTGCTAAACTCATAGCAAGGTTTATTGCTACAGTTGTTTTACCCACTCCTCCCTTCCCTGATATGATTATAATCTTGTGTTTAATTTTAGACATATTACTACGAATATTCACCATTTGCTGGTCCAATACCTCTTGTTTGCCTTGGTTCACTGTTTCTTTTAAATCGATATCAGGTATTCCATCTTCTCCCATAATTTATTCACTTTTTCAATTGTCATTTGTTATTAAATTTTTTAATTTAATCTAATAATTTTAAAGGTATAATTATCTCCTTTAATTTATCGCTAATATTTTGAAAAGACTTACATACTTTCAATTATATTTAAGTTAAATTTATCCAAGTATAATTATAAAATTAAAATCATATTATGAATAATTATTCTTATAATCATTCAATAACATAAATATTTTATTTATAAATATTGCAAAATATCCTCCAATAATGTTTTCTAAGAGAAAAGAACAGATTTCAAAAAAATGAACAATCTAAAAAAATTCCACAAAAGAGAATAGTTTACTCTAGATCCTTATCAATTATAAGATCCTTTGACGAAGTAATTTTTAATTTTCCTTTTAAGTAAAGAGCTAATAAATCTTTTACAAGTATTTTTCTAGAAGGAGCGCGGAATGTTTTAATCTTTAATGAATTTAGTGCCATGGAAGCATTTGGCCCCAATTTGCTAACAATCAGCTTTTCGGCGTGATTATATCTAATAATTCTAGCTGCTAGATTTCCCGCACTTCGGGATTCATCAGCCGCAGAATTTTCAATTACTTTAACTTGCGAAATTTCATTATTATCTAATGTAATGAAAGTAAAACTGTCGCATCTTCCAAATTTGGGGTGGACTATTTCATTTAATCCTCCCTTCCTATGGCTCGGTATTGCTATTATTTCCATTTTAGCATAACCTCTATATACTAATCTTAAAATTAATTTAATTTATATTTTATTAGATATGTGGTTATAGACTTGAATAATTAACTAAAAATATAAAGATTATTAAAAAGCAATCTTTGGATCCTTTATAAATTATTTCTATGCCAATTCATAATATAATATGAGAGAAAATTAACACATAAATCCCGAAATTACCAATGGTCTGAAAACGCAGACCAATTAATAGATCTCTCGCAAGTGATACAATGCTGGCACTTTCCCTCGATTTCTTTTTCAATGGGGTTATCGGCAATAAAAATGCCAACGCCTTCAGGATTACACGATCTAAAACGAGCACTTGAAATGGTTAACCAGTTTAACATACCTTTCGGGATTGTTATAAATAAAGCAGATTTAATAAGCGCATCTCAAAAGCAATTAAACAAATATTTTAAAAAAGCGAATCATGAAATTTTAGGCAGAATTAACTTCGACCTGTCAATACCGGAAGCAATGTCTTACGCAGAGCCTGTTGTAGATTATGCCCCGGAATCAGTAGCCAGTCAGGCAATCAACAAGATATACACAAAATTAAAGTACATTCTCTCAAAATTATAACAAAATAAAAAAAAAATGAAGGATCAAAATTATTTTTTAATTAGAATCCAAGTTCTTTGAGCTTTTGCTTATTAGCCATCCATATTTGTGGTGTAATGGGATAAAATTTCATTTTCTACTTTTAATCTTTTGAATTCAGTAATGTAAATTTCCGTCTATAGGTTGAGATGAGCAGTAGGAGCGGATTAATTTATATTCAATAATCTAAAGAAATTAATAAGTATCTAAATATTATTCACTCGTGAGACTCTATATTAATTATACTTATAAGGTGAATTAATTTACCAGTTCAAAACTTTATGGAATTGTATAAATTTCTACCAAAAACCAACTGTAAAAAATGCGGAAAGCCTACATGTATGGCGTTTAGTTTAGATTTATTGCAGGGTAAAGTTAAAGTTGACGATTGTCCTCCGCTTTTAGAGCCAAAATATAAAAAACAATACGATACACTAAAAGAGATTCTTGGTTCAGAAGAAGGACAACAAAAGGAGCTAAAAATAAAACTAGATGAAGATCTCTGCGATGGTTGTGGAATTTGTGTCACTGTTTGTCCCGTAAACGCGAGATACTGCCCATCAAGTCTAAGTGGAAAAGCTCCAGAATATCCTCCTGAGGAGCACCAACTATTTCAAGTAATTGGAGGAAAATGTGAATTGTTAAAAATTGAACATTGTAGAAGGTTAGAATCGGGGGGAAGAGAGAGAGAGTGTCGCGTTTGTGAAACCTATTGCCCTCGCGAAGCTGTTAAGATTGAATATGTTTAATTATTGATTTACTAAAATTTATTGAGGAATTCGTTATGAAAAGGTTCACTTGTTCAGGTTGTTCGCTCCTATGTGGCGATATCATCGTTCAAAGCGATGGAATATTTATTACTGAAGTTATAGGAGCTTGTTTAAAGGGAAAAGAAAGGTTTGATCAAGTGAGTGCTAAAAATAGGATTACAAGCCCATTGATTAGAAAAAATGGT
>JAUWZR010000202.1 GCA_030615235.1 Promethearchaeota archaeon | reverse complement strand
TGGAAGGATAAAATCTTGGGGGATTTCATCGATTATATTAATTGTCCCTATATCTGAGGTACCATTATTTATAATAATAATTTCTGATACCATGTCAGTATTTGCGTACGCGTCTACTTCTGCGGGTTTATAAGATTTGTTTACAGTGGCGCTTAGGACGGGATAAAAAGTAGATTCCTTATTAATTTCACCATGCACTCTAGTAATAACAACGAATAAAGGAGTGAATTCAATAGCAGAACTTAATTCTGGAACATTCTTAGACTCAATTTGAAAATCAAAACTCCAAGACTGGTTTGGATTAAGTAAACGATTGGGTGCCTGAGATACTACTGTTTCTGTTCCTGTAATGATTTTCTGCGAAACTTTAGCGCTCTCCAATTTTACCTGAAATTCCGACTCGTTAATAAACTCGACACTACAATCCCACATTCCTGGTTGAGCACCTTCATCTCTGTCAATCCCTGACATTGAATCCGTAAGTCCTCGGACTTCTGGATTAATTAATGTTAATTTATAATTATTAATTGAATAAGTTATATTTAAAGTACCTAACGCTTTCACATCTTTATCCTTTAAATTTACACTACAAGTTAACAATAATTCAGCTCTTTGTTGTCCTTCTAATGATACAATATTCCAATTCAAAGCCTTCTCCTCTGTATCCTCGGTAATACCAGCACTCCCAATGTTTGGATTAATCAATTCAATTTCCTGGAAAAATGAAGGAATTTTTCTATTCACTTTAATGTTTGATATAGGTATATCTAAAGGATTTGTTAGAGCTAAACTCAATTTACACTTGTTCTCTGTTTCAAACAGAAATGTGTTATTTATTTTATCTGATATTGAAATAGCAGTATCAAAAAGTTCAACGACTTTAAGTAAGGGTTCCTTTAAATTGTGGATCTCATATTGGCTTGAGAATTCTTGGTTTGGATTTAAAATACCCACACTTAATTCTCTTGAGTTAAGTGAAGTATTAACAGTCTCTTTTAAGTTACATCCTAAATTCCATAATCGACTTTCCTGAGAAGGATTCTTTATTAAAAGTTTTCCATTTCCTTTAATTTCTTTTTGATTTAGTTGACCATCTAAAAGAGTTATTTCATTTTCAGTTATATCTACGATTATTAAATCAGACATTTTCTCTATTACTTTAGTATGTTTTTAAAAGTACTATTAGACAATTTTTTTTTATATAGAAAAAATAAAGTTCAAAAATATAAGTTTTCGGAAAAATTAGTCAGATTATTTTAATGTTTTATAAGATCATAACAGTATACACTATAGGGTTATAGATTAAAAAATAAAAAAAAAAAAGAAATAGAGTTTAATTTAAAATTAGATCCTGTTTACAAAAATGGCAGGAAAAATAGAAAAACTAGTAGAAAAGGTAACATAATAACTATTATTATACCGATAATTCCTAGAATAAGACCCGCAATCGCCATACCCTTACTGTCGTCTGCAATAATCCCTATAATTCCTAAGACTACAGCCGCTCCAGGTAAATAGAACCCACTATAAGGAAGAACAATAGGAAGCATAGCAAATATAAGCCATCCAAAGAGACCGAATATACCAAATATTAAAGAAAGAGCACCAAAAACTTTTCCCATTTTTATCACTAAATTTAGTTTTTTTAATTTCTTTTTAGAGTTTAATGATCTCTAATGAGTTTAAGAACTATAAAAATGTTTTCAAAAAGACAACAAAAAAGGATATTTTTTATAATAATTTTTAGGTGATTCGGATGATTTAATTGGATTTGAAATATCTTGTTTGAACTAGTAATAATTCAATTAAAAATTGTGAAAGAAAAAACAAATGTTTGATTAAAGTTAAATTATTTATGATATTCAACATAGATTTTTAATTTAAAATATTGAAATTACATCAATGTATCTAAATTTAAGTGGTGAAACTTTTTAAAGTCGCTTTAGTAAATCCTGGACCTGGACAAATTTTAGAGAGAGGCAGAATTGTTGCAAATGCAGATCATATTTATCCACCTTTAGGAATTTGTTATTTAAGCTCTGTATTAAAGAATGAGAATTATCAAGTTGATTTAATTGACCAAGCTGCTATGGGTTTCAATTTGAACCAAATAGTAAAATGGATTGAAAAAAAAGATCCAGACATTTTAGGTTTTTCTACTTTAACAGCGTCGGGATCGGGAATTAGTGCCGCATTAACTTCTATTGAAGTAAAGAAATGGAACCCAAATATTAAAATAGTATTTGGAAATCGGCATGTAAATCATAATGATTATAGAATTTTAAACAAATATCCCGAAGTTGATATCTGTGTAAGAGGTGAGGGAGAATTTACCTTTTTGGAATTAGTAAGGGCATTAGAAAAAAATCAATCATTAAAAGAGATCAAAGGATTAACATATAGAGACAATGGAAAGATAAAGAGAAATGAAGAGCGTCCCTTAACCAAAGATCTTGATGCAATACCTTTTCCGGATAGAAAAGCTTTAAAAATTGAATATACTGGGAGTTTCGGTGGTTTAGAGCTTGCACCTAAAGGATTTACATCAATGATTTCCTCTCGAGGATGTCCATATCATTGTACCTTTTGTTATGGAAAAAGAAATGTCGGCTTTAAAACTCGTTCAGTAGAGAATATAATGGAAGAAATTCTGTTTTTAGAGAGTGAAGGATATAAATACATTAATTTTGTTGATGATAACTTCACTGTCTCCAAGAAAAGAGTGATAAAACTCTGTCGATTAATGCAAAAACATAAAGTAGATATGGATTGGATATGCGAGGGAAGAGTAAATCAAGTGTCTGATGAGATGTTACGTGAAATGCAGAAAGCTAATTGCAGAATTTTGTTTTATGGGATAGAAAGTGCAAATCAGAGAATTCTCAATTATTATAGAAAAAATATAACACCATCCCAATCAATTATTGCGGTAAAAAAAGCTCGTAAGGCTAAAATTCCATTCATTTTAGGCTCTTTCATTGTTGGTGCACCGGGTGAGACGTTTTCTGAGATATATAATACTTTAAAATTCGCTCAAAAATTGGATATTGACTTTCCAGTCTATAATCTCCTAGGAACAATGCCTGGAACAGATATTTGGGATGAGTTGGTTGAGAAAAATGTTCTTGATGAAGATAAATATTGGGAAGAAGGAGTACATATATCCGATGTAGACCCTAATGGAGTTCCAACCGAAACGATTTCTAATTTAATACTAGCAATGCTAAAAAGTTTTTTTATGAATCCAAAGTATTTGATAAAAACAATCTATAGAAGTACCACAAGCTCTTATAAATTCTTTTCAATACTCAAGATACTTTCGCATAATATAAAGAATTTTGAGGATTTCCATGGAGTGAAATCATTTTGGAATCCAGATAATGTTTAAAAAAGTATTTTTACTCAGATTATATTCTTCTTGAAGTCTATCCCCAGAATGGTTTCCAACGATTCCATAAATCCCAATTCTTTACGTTTTTAAAGTTTTGACTAATTATTTTTAACCTATATCTACTTTTTATAGTTTTAATAATTTGCCGGGAGATGTAATTGGGTCGTAACATAAATTTTTTATGAGTCTCTCTTATTCGTAACATTAATTCACTTAAAGGGATGGGAAGGACAGCAGTACCAACTTCCCAACATTCATCTGGGTTAATTCTTTTTTCTTTTACCATCTGATCCCAAATCCAATTTCCAGGTATTATGCCTAAAATATGAAATTGTGGGAAGTCAATATCCAATTTACGTGAAAAATTTAAGGTATTAATGATTTCTTCACGAGTTTCAATTGGCGCACCTACTATAAAATTTGCTAAAATCATATCAATTCCAACTTTTTTGGAATTCTTTATAGCATCATGAACTTGATTTAAATTAATTTTTTTATTATACCAATCTAAAATTCTTTGAGATCCACTTTCAACACCATAACTCAGAATTTTACATCCCATCTGTTTCATAGCATTTAACAGTTCTATTGAACTTTGAGTAACTCTCCCTTCTGCCATCCAATTAAATTCTAATTTCTCTTTCTTTAGTAAACCTGATAACTCCAATAACCTTTTTTTACTTATAGTAAAGTTATCATCAACCCAAAGTAAGTTATGATAACCTTGTTCTTCCAGAACGGATAATTCTTGTACTATATTTTCTGGAGACCTTGGACGCCAATTACCCCAAAACATAGAACTTGAACAAAATGAACATTTGAAAACACATCCTCTTGAGGAAGCTACAGAAGTAAATTTTCCTATAGAGAGATCAAGACCTTCAACTTTATTTTTATATTCCACATTTCCTAATAATTTCCGATTTGGGAATGGAAGTTTGTCAATATTTTCTAAAAGGGGTCTATCATTATTTCTAATAATTCTACCATTATCTCGAAATGTTAAACCTCTTATATCTTCAAAGCCTTTACCTTTCTCAGCTTTTTCAGCAATTTCTAATAGAGCATTTTCTCCCTCTCCTCTTACGCAAGCATCAATAAATGAATACTTATTTAATATTCTAGTATCATTGAATGTGGCATGATAATTCCCAAATAAAATCTTAACATTTGGATTTATTTCTTCTTTTACTCTTTTAGCAATTTCTGCAGAACTT
>JAUWZR010000111.1 GCA_030615235.1 Promethearchaeota archaeon | reverse complement strand
TTTTTAGCAGTTTAATTGTAATTTATGCGATTATTAAGAGTAAGGTCTTTGGTATGGGGTTTTATTTGTGGCTTCCTTACGCAGTTATCGGTTTTTTTGTAGAAGCGTATTTCGAATTAAATGTGTTAATTAGTATTTGGGCAGTAGTAGGGTATAGCGCTTTTGGTTTAATTACAGGATTTTCGGCAGATATTTGTTTTAAATTGCTAAACGATAATACTAAAATAACTCAGAGCATAATTGCTGGTATTTCAGGATTATTTATGAGTCTTGTCTATTTCATTTTAACAGTAATTGCATTGGGTTTCTTTTATAAGGTAGGATGGGGAGCGGGATCATTTACTGAACCAGGGTCTTTTTTAGGAGTGGCTTACTTCTGCTTACCATGGATGTTAACTAATGCTTTTTTCGGGGGATTTACAGCTTATTCCATTAATAAGTTTTCAAAAGATTAGTAAATATCTCTACAATTGCATTAGTGATTGAACCTGTAGATAATGGGATGCTCATAAAATTTACAAATATAGATATTCCCGAAGGAACTTTTGAGTCTGTAAAGGAAGTTTGGGACTAACTATACTGGGAACCGCTTAAAAATATGTTTGAGAAATAGAATTTTTTAAAGAAACCTATCCATTAAATATTTCTTTGCCTTAATGCGATATATGGTAAAATCTAGGGTATCTATTAAGAGTTGAGCTTGCTCGTTAGCGATCTTTCTCGCTTCCTCTTCGTCTTTAGCGCTTATTTTGAATTTTCTATATGGAAATATGTGGAATTTTACCTGAACGTCATAATCTGGCAACTTGATTCACTCTAATTATTTTAATATTATCGTAAAGGTTTTACTATACTTTAAGAAATCTTTTGTTATAAAGCTAAATTATCTACCAGACAATTCTTCAAATTTGTGAGTTGAAGGACAAACAATAAAAAATACCATATATTAGATTTTTCAAGAAGGTATTATTAAAATTGAATAGAAATTAATAGTAACATTTGCATAGTTCAAAAAAGATGTTTATAATTAAACGGAGCAAGAATGATGAGTGAAAAAATTAAAGTTAGACTTAAAAAGTTGGATGCAATGCGTGCAGCGTTTTTTCATTCCCTCTCAAATACCCCGGAAGAAGATGCTTGGAATAGAGCAGAATCTTGGGCTAAAGAGAGAGGATTATTGCATGTTAATTCAAGCATTCGGATTTTCGGTAGGAATATTTATCCAACGGAGAACCCTGAGCCGCATGGGTATGGGATTTATATAACAATTCCACCCAATACTAAAGTAGAGAGCGAAATTCCGGTCCGATCAATACCGGGAGGGCTTTATGCTGTGGCTAAATGCAACGGACCGGAGGAAATGAGTATTATGTGGCCAGGATTATGGAAATGGGTTGAAAATAGCGAATATCAGTATATTGGTGAAACGAAAGGAGAATATGGATTTGAATTAGGTTTTGAGGAATACTTAAACTGGTATTCTACGCTTGTTGATAAAAGTGAAAGCAAGATGTTATTCAATCTTTTGCTTCAGTTAAGAGAAAAATAAAGTATTTTCTCTCTACCTCAGACATTAACATTTTACTAAAAAGTATAAATAAAACTTGAGACGATTTATAAATATAGTAAAATTTCGATAAAATCAAAAATATATCACTAAATGAGTACAATGTTTAGAATAATTTCGACAATAGCTAAAGGTATGTTTAAAGTTCGGTTAGGCAAACCCTTAAGTGGAGGGGAACGGTTTATATTGGCTTCGCTTTATTCAAAAATAGATCGTGTTGCGACATTATTGATACCGAGTAATGTCCACCCAAAATTAATAGATCCTGATTACGATTTTGTTCGTTTAACCTCAGATATCGAATCAAATTTGCAGTTATTTGAAAAATTGCAAGCGCGTTTCCCTAATGTTGATGCTGCGTTGCCAGCTAGTTGGTTTGGGTTGGCAGGATTTTTTGTGTTAAATAGTTAATTTAAAAATCAATATGGGAGCTTAGATTTATTTTATCGAATGTCTATTACTATAATGAGCTAAAAGTTGTAAAATTTTAGGAGTTAAGAAAGTTCTTTTTATCGCCGATTACGCCCTGTAACGAGCTAAAATAAAAAAAATAAAGATTAGATTAAACATATATGAAAAAAATTATTTTTTTATAGTTTTGAAGATTCCCGCTGGTGTAGTACGTTTAAAGTTTATAAAGCCTGCTTCAGATAGCCATTTTTTAAAATCATCAAGACCGAAAAATCCATTTACTTTCTCATGTGCCCGAATCATTATATCCATATATGGTGTTCTAAGTGGGAGAGTTCCTTGACATCCAAAAAATAAGCCCCCTGGTTTTAGTACTCTCCCAATTTCGTGAATTGCTTTTCTAGGATCTGAAGTCCAATGTAGAATTTGCTGTAAATAAACAGCATCAAAACTTTCATCTGGGAATTCCAATTCTTCAGCTTTCATTGTAGCAAATTCTGGATGATTATCTTCTGTTAGTTCCGGAAAAATCTTATTTTTTCCTATTTTTTGAATTGTTTCCTCAAGAATTATTCTAAAAAGCTCTCGAGCTGTTTCGATGAAACTCGGTATTGGATCAACTCCTACAAGATATGAATTTCCTTTGAATTTCATCCATAATTCTGCTGTTTCTCGACCTGAACCACAACCAATATCAAGAATTTTTTTCTTTAATAGTTTATTAGTTTTAATATATGCGAAACTAGAGTTTCGTAAACCAGTGTATAATTTATGTGTTAAAGCTTCATCATAGTCAAATAAACTAGGACCTGCTTCTCCTAATTCTTCTATAAAATCTTTTGATTTCCCAGACATGCGATTAGGGATTACCTTAGCGAATTTCTGTGGTACCTTGCTTGCCATGTAGATTCGCTCAAAATCACGAATATTAAGAAGTTCTTGTAGTTTGGGTAATTCAACCTGAGGATTTCTTTGATATGTATTATTATCTTCAGAAAATAATATAATCTTGCCTTTATCCTCTTTTAACAATTTAAAAAGTTCTTGAGTATATGATATATCCTTGTAACTAAAATGGTTTAAAATCTCTTCATAAGTTTTAGGGGTTGAAATGAATTCAAACAAACCTTGGTCATTTAAAACATCTAAAACGAAGAATCTATTAAGCACTTCAAATTTATTTCCAATACTTGCTACTGGACCCATTTGAGTTATTAATGTGAACCACGCTTTTATTTTTCCCATTTTCATTCACTACTCCATTTCAAATTTTTGATTTATTTTATATTATCGAGATTTAAAACTATTAACCAATATTAGCTTATTATAGAGCAAAAGCCATATATTTTTTAATCACGTTATTAAATTTTTTAAAAATTGTAACTTCACCTTTGAATTTTGACAAATTATTGAAAAATTCCAGTTCAAATAGAATAAGTAACCTATTTAGAATTGTTTCAAGCTGCACAGTATATTGTTCTGTAATCATTACGGCCTGAATAAAGAAACCACGAGCAATAAGTATTTTTCTTGGTCCCGCATCCATAGTTTTTATATATCTACACCCTGTAATTGATTCTTTTAAGGCTACATTAGCTGCAACCATCAATCCACTGAACAATTGTGGTCTATTTATCTTGCTAGTCGCTGTAAAATCAAAATAATGTAATAAAAGACCAGATAAAGAATGAATATAGCCTATTGCATAAACTTTAATGGGTGAGGCGATTAAACTTGAAGGGAATCGAATAATCGATATTGAAATTAATAATAATCCTGCTGTGAGGACAATCAGAAATGTATAAAACGGAATAAATTCAATGGATAGGGATATAACTAAAGCAATACCTGATGACGCTAACACAAGCCAACCCATAAAAAACAATTTTAAGTTGTTCTTCACAAAAGGATCTCTGCTTGTGAGGAATAATCTGTTTGTAAAAGATATTAATTCATACATTATAGATATCATTAATAGGCCAATTAATAGCAATAATATAGGATGGAATTGCATTATCCAAATATGCACATTTGGATCCCATACAATATTGTAATAAATCCCACTTATATATAGTGTAATTATTGATCCAATTAAGCCAGAAACTATATGTGTACTTATCTTATACAGATCACCTTTAGATAATTTAATAGCAAGATATAAAAAGTAAATACCAAGCCATGTAACGGAAAATGTATAAGTCTGAATACTTTTTACTACCATCATAGGTAACTCTAGAGTACCAATTGTCATAGAGACGGTTGCAAAAATTAAGAAAAAAATACCTAAGAAATATAATAATATCGTCTTAAACCGCAGTCTAAAATATGAAATTAAAATTGTAATAGAACAAAATAGAATACTTATTGATGTAGCTATCCCAATTATAAAATTAACATTAATAATTAGTGACATTACTTATAACCTTAACCTAATTTATTTGTAATTAATAGCTTTAACAAGCAATAATTAACTAAACTATCGTGTTTTAGTTTAAATATTTATGGTAAATTAGTTTAAGAATCATCTAGTATAACATACAAATATCAGATGAATTTATAAACAACCTTAATTTTTTCCCTATTTAATAATTTCAAATTCTTTTCTTTTGAACAAAATAATCATAATGACTTTCTTTAAATACTCGATCTTCAAGTTTTTTTGCAAAAACTCTTTTTTCTTTATAAAGTACTTCAATCTCTAAATTTTCAAATAATTTGTCTGGTTCTTCATCATCAAAAAAAGTATGCATAACTATCTCATCGTCATAAATTTCAACACATTCACCAGGGTTTGGTTCTTCGCCTTCTCCGTAATGTTCTGAATCTTTAGAGAAGAGTTTAACAAAACAAAGCCCTCCGGGTTTTAAAACGCGAATCATTTCATCTACACTTTTTTTAATATCTTTCTTACTCATATGAAATATGATATTCCAGGGTTATACATACCCAAAATAATTGGATTCAAATGAGATTGCACGAATATCACCCAATTGCAAAAACACTTCTTGGGTTATCAAGATTACAGACCTATAAATAAACCGCGAGAACTCACACCTATTACTCCTGAATTAATTTCTCAAATTATTGATCTAAGAAAACAATACATATTAATTAAAGATATTTCTAAAAAAGTCGGACTTAGCGAAGCTACGACTGAAGAAATATTATATAAGAAGTTTCTTGGATATCAACAATTTGATCCCGATAATTTTAAAATTACCCCTAAAATGATCTATTCTACTATACGCTTAAAAAAAAAAATGAAAAGTATTTGAACCAAGACATCGGTGTCTGAACGCTATGCTTCTTCAATTGGTGCGGATTCATATTCTAATAATGCTTCAGAAGTGGTTGAAAAGGCTATTGGATTGCTGAAATGAAAAAAAACACTCTGATCAAAATTTTTTGTGTTAAAATATCGTTTTTTAACCTTTTTTATTCCAGAAATTTGTTTCCTAGAGCTTCTTAAGGTTTTTGAAATTCAGATATATGTTAATTTTTTCCCTCAATTCATAGGATAAAAAGGAAAAAGTCGTATGTATCTTACGGAATTTAATATTCCTATTAATCAGCGTGAAAAAAATGAAAAATGGGTTAAATATTTAGAAAAGATTTAAATATGAAAATTATTATGTCTAGCTTTGTATTATTTTTTTTTACAAAAAAGGCGTATTTATGAGAATCAGATCCACAGGATTAGCTTAATAAAAATAATACACTTTTAATAGTATTGGGTAAAGTATGTAAAAAGTTATAATTTCGAGAATAATGCTTGACGTAATTTTTAAGATTGTCATTTTCGGTGATGCGGGTTGTGGAAAAACAACATTAACAAAGAGATTTAAGACAAATTTATTCATATCAGATTCTCAGATGACTATCGGAGTTGATTTTGAAACTAAAATTTTTGAGGTTGATGGTAAAACTGTTAAGTTAATGATCTGGGATTTCGGTGGCGAGGAGAAATTTCGATTCATGTTATCTGAATATATAAATGGTACCATGGGAGGAATATTAATGTACGATATTACAGATTATCCCTCTCTCGCTCACATTGACAATTGGTTATCCGTTATAAATGGTAAAAAGGAACGATTCCCACTTGTTTTACTTGGCGGTAAAGCTGATTTAGATATAATTAGAGAAATTCCTTTTAAAAAAGGAAAAAAATTTGCTAAAGCAAAAGGTTTTAGCGGTTTCACGGAATGCTCCAGCAAGACGGGTGAAAATGTCGAAAAATCATTCGAAACATTAATAAGAATAATGCTAAATAGGGCATGACTTATTTTCAGTGGTGTGACACTGTAGATTTTACGAAATTTTATAAGATAAGATTGAAATTATCAATATTCTCAATGAATATTTTAACTATGTAATTAAAAAAAAAGATGAATATAATTTACTGTTTTACCCCTAAGTAGAAAAGTAAAGCGCTTATAATCATTGCAGCTCTTATAAATATTAAACTAATACCTGGATCAAATAAACCGTCTAAAATTCCACCTATTATATATAAAAAAGCGCCTAATGATAAGTAATAAAATTTTCTTCTGATTATACCAGTTGACTGTATACCTTTTCTTAAGAAGCCAAAACCGTCAAGAATGAGGATGGATAATAGAAAAATTATAGCTAAAATCGAAACTATTGATTCAAGGACAAGACTATCGTTAATTAAATCTTCACCTGGAATTGTAGGATATGTATATGTTAAAGCACTTGCCGGATCTAAGAATAATAATACATCGAAAATAATACCTAAGATTAAATAAATTATAAAAATCATCCATTTTTTCTTGGGTATAATTAATTCAGCTCCAAAATACATACCAAAGATTGCGACTCCCGGAAACCACATCCAATTAATAAGACCTATTATTCCAATCGAATTATCAATATTTGTTTGAGTTAAGAGTACTGTCACAAAGTCCAAGAAATCTCCTGTAAAAATAAGGCCAGCGAAAAAATATGTTAATCCTAGATATAATAGTGGATTTAAATGTGTTTTTCTCGCTTTATAAATTGCAAATAATCCAAAAATAACAGAAAAGAGAAAAACACCTGAGGCTGTAAGCCCATTTAACCAACCGATAAAAGAGAGCGCCATATAAATTCACATTTTACTTTATTTCAATTTTTTAAATGGAGTAAATATAATTTTGCATGTTAATTTCATTTGAAGTGAATAAAAACTTTACTCAATTTATTTAAAATTTGATTATTTTAGATATTATTTAGATTGAAAAATTTTTTCCCTAAATTCATAGGAAAAAAAAAATCCTTAACTATAGATTATAATCTAGTTAGCTTCATACAAATAAAAGAAGGATTTTTAAATTATTTAATTTTATATTGACTTTTTAAGAAATTGATGATGTAGTCTTTGACTTTATTTCGGTCCGGTAAACTTGCGACCATACCATATATGGCGGCATCTCCATCTGAAGATGCTTCGGGATGCTCCTTAATTTCTTTAACAGCTTCGTTAAGATCCTTCAAGAATGTATCTACAATTTTGGCATGGTGAGGATTAACCATCATATGTAAAGCGTTTGGGAATTGAATTCTGTCTAAATGCCACCCTTTCTTATCCATAATATCTCCTAAATTATAGATATCCACAGAGTCGGATGTAAAGGAAAAAACGCTCATCACCGGGTCTCCAATAATATATAGTTCAGGGATTTGATTAATTCCATTAATTAATTCTTTGGTAGCCTTCATGACGACATTAGCCAACTGTAAATAACCGTCATTTCCTAAAGCTTTCAATGAAGCCCACGCAGCAGCAATTGGGCCACCTGGTCGAGTACCTCTCATAGAAGGGGATATGTAAATGCCACCTGACCAGTCAGTATAGACTGAAAATTGATGTTTCCAAACTCTTTCTCTGCGATACAATATTGTAGAAGCGCCTTTTGCTCCATACCCATATTTGTGGACATCTGCCGAAATAGAGGTTACTCCGGGTACTGAAAAATCAAAATCAGGAACATTATTACCAAGCTTCTTCACAAATGGAAGCATGAATCCACCAAGACATGCATCAACATGCATCCCTATTCCTCTCTCTTTTGCGATGCTCGCTAGTTCTGAGATAGGATCCACTACACCTCTTGGAAAATCACACGCAGAACCGACCATTAAAATAGTGTTCTCGGTCAGTGCGTTTTCCATAGCCTTTACATCTGCCCGATGGGTGCTTTTATCTACTGATACTTTAACCAATTTTACTCCAAAATAATCTGCTGCTTTGTCGAATGATGGATGTGCTGAACTGGGAACGACCATCTCAGGTTCTTTAATATGTGGGAATTTTTCCCGTGCCCAATCTCTATAGGTCTTTACAGCCATTAAAAGACTTTCCGTTCCTCCGGAAGTCATACTACCACAGCACCTATTATCTCCTCCAAATAAGTCAACTGCCATGGAAATCACTTCCGTTTCAAA
>JAUWZR010000081.1 GCA_030615235.1 Promethearchaeota archaeon | reverse complement strand
CATCTGCCAGCGTAGCATCGGGACTGATGGTTATCACTTCCTTTGTCATAACATCTTTTGCTTTTAACATTTTCATCCACCTCCTCATGAGCCTTCCGGAAGGAAAACGAAAAGCAAGACAAGCAACGCCTGGGTTATCCTGTGGCGGATGGCTCGAACCTGCCAAGGATTTCGTAAGTAGTTGTAACCTCGCAGGTTACTGTAGTAAAAAGCGCCGATTTGGTTAAAAAGCGCTATTTTTAAAAAAATTTGGGTCCCACTTCATTTTGAAAGACCAGAAAATAGGGACAGCGACTATTTTTACCTTCGGCGGAAGCCGACAAGGACGGGGTTAAATCAGAATGAGTTTTCTACTGATTTTAAAGAGTTCGAAACGTTAAAGATGGCTCCCCGAGAGGGCCAAGAATCCGAACTTTTTCCCTATTCTTCATTTTTGGCCTTGTAAATACAAGGAAAAACAGGCGATTTCTGATATTCTACCAGCTTAAAAACGAAATCGTCCCCATCGCTCCATCGTAGGACTTGCCTTTTTCCCTTACACCTACCTCCCCCGTTCATCAGGTTAAGCGCTCACTTCCGCTGTCGTTGGGACCCGGGGCGCTCAATGAGTTTCAACTGTCAAATGAGAACATCTATGAATATATCTTTTTAGAATTTTTTCTCATCTAGAACTATTCCAACTCCCTGGCCCTCATTTCGCGTATCAAAGCATCAAACTAAAGTTTCCGATATATGTATCATATTAGTCGAAGAGCTGAACGGTTCTTGCATTTCAAGAACTTCTTTCATAATTTTTTGCCACTCCTCTGTATATAACCTCTTTTTACTTGGACTAACAGCCTCTGTAACAAGAGTAAAATTAGCGTGTTTGTCAAATAAAATTAGTCCTATCGATGTTTCCCTTACTAATACAGATACATCAATTTTGTATTGGTAGTTGATCTCCGGATGCACAAGGTAAGCCAAATCCATTCCCCTTTGGAAGTATCCCAATGCTTGTCCAATGCCATCATAGATTGGACTAGGGTCCAGAAACCTTTCTCCACTCTTTGTTTGCTTGACTAAAGGAATTTTAACCTCAAAACCTATATATTTTTCACCTATCTGCTGGACTATATCTATTCCTAAACTACTAGGATCAACCCATACTTTGCCTTCAGGCCATTTTTTTACAAGCCAATGTGCAAGATATGGATAGATCTTCCGCTCACCCCCTCTTTTTCTACCCAAGGATTTCAATGCGGATATATCCCTTGTATCCCAAGATTTATTTGCTTTGAGCTTTTCTTCCATCTATTATCAGTCTCTCCGTATGTGTATAAGAAAATGAGAAATAAAGTGATCTCTCCAGCAGACTTCTTGTAACAATTACACTTTCAATATAATATTTATTCTGAGCTAACAGAATAATGCCTTCAAATAACTTAAATTCCTATAAAAAATCATAAACAAAATCTTCCTCATCTGAATCTCATAACTAGCCCCTTTATAATATAACACCTTTAATTCTTTAGAGTCACAAATCAAGTCTTGAGTAAATTTTAATAATTCTTGATAACTAATTCTCATTAGCTTCTATGAATTCGGTGATGGTTTTAATATTTTCCGCTTATTTTAGACATAAACTTGCCTTTGCATATTTTCTCAACTCATATATACCCATCTTACGTGTTGAGGAGAAAGTTCGAGATACCAATGTAAGGAAGGGTATTCTATTTCGCCACCCGGTAAACCTTTAGCTTTGAGTTGAACATCTACAGTTATTTTTTGGTCCACATTAATATTTGAATCTGTGATTACTTGTTGAAGCTTTCTTCCTGTTTTTTGTAGAACTTCAGAAATAGAAAACCATCCTGCTACAGCAGCACCTGGTAAAACGTTCCATGGCTCTTCACCGTCGTATCGAGGACTATGTTTAATTGTACTATTGTAAACTTTCAAATTTAAATTAGTCCAAACCTGACAAAAAAATCTTGAATTATTCATAACATAGACACGTGTAATGAAATCATTCCCTTCTGGCTCTGTTCTTAAATCAAAACCTATCATCGGTTCCATAATACCATAAGCTTGAATTTTAACTAGTTTTCTCGTAAGCCATACATATATACCAGTAAAGATAACAAGAAACACAGTAGCAATTGTTGCTATCGAACCGCCATGCATATCCAAAAGCTCGAAAACTTTATTTATATTTACAATACAAGGATTCATCATCTACTTCCCTAGGCAAGTTACTTGCTTTAATCTAGAAAATTTGGGCATATTTCTCTTTTTATGGACATGGAGAACATATGGTAAAAACTTTATCTTTTTTCAAGGCTTTCAAACTTCAATATCACTCTATTAAATTGTTCCTCAATTATAAAAAATGTCATTTAATTTAAATTATTCAAACATCATTTCTTCATCTTCTTCCATCTCTTCTTTTATTTCTTTTTCTCCTAATTCAGAAACATCTTTATAGAATTTATTTGCCGGATGGGTTAAATCAAAATATGTAGCAGTTTTTTCTCCCATGTCTCTTAAGATAATATTTTTTTCAGAAGGAGTTCCAAGCTTTCTATGCCTCTCTCCACTCCAAGCTATACCATATAGAGCACCTCTGACTTTCTCAAAACACTCTTGAGAAGTATTTTGAGCTGTTAATAATAACCCACCTACAAATTCATAATTCTCAAAAATGAAGCTATCAGGTACATCTTCCAAAAGAAAAACAACACTCTCAATTTTTTCTTTGTCTCCGGGTTTAATCCATTCATTTAAAATATCTAAAGATTTTTTTGAATAATTGTCTGCTATTGCTTTAAATAATCTGGGTAGCCAAAATCGGATTTTATTTTTGTCTTCGCCCAATGACATTTCCATAACTTTCTTTACATATCTATCAAAATCTGGAGATTGCGAAATACCCTTAAGTGCGTGCCTGAAACCAAGATAAGGTAGTGGTGTATATCTTTCAATTCCTTGATGATTTTTAGCATATTCTAATCTATCTAATAAAAATGACACGGCTAAATCAGGATATTTATTTGAAACATCTCCAAGAAATTTATCAGTATAATATGAATGTAAACTAAAAATGTCACTAATAGGAATAAACTTAGAAAGTAGTATTTGTATATCTTCTTTACTTAATGTCTCAAAGGGTATGCCATGTTCTTTATCAACGACCCCACATAATTCTTCTACTATAACTTCATCTTCTATTTTAACTTTTAACAATAACTTCTTTGCTATTTCACTGTTAGTTTTACCTATCTTGGTGATAGCAAAGAATATATTAGTTAGAATATTTTTATCCTTCATATTGATTAAATCTTCAATGTTAGTCACATCCTCATCATCAAAATTTTCTATTAATCCACCCCAGCCATATGCATGGGCAATCCCAAGGCAAACCATAGGATGTTTGGTATCTATACCTGATTTTATCAAAGCCTTAAGCTTACTATTATATTCTGAAATTCGTTTTAATGGCCATAAGAAAGAAGAAGAAAATCTACAAAGACTCTTTTCAGGATCTTTTAGAATTAATTTATATATCTCTATCCCGATATCAGGATATTCTTCAGTTAAATCTGAAAGTAAATATCCTTGCTTAATATCCATTTTATATTTACTAAGTTCATCCATCACGACATTTAGTTTTTCGAAAATTGCTTCAGGGATTTTTTCTTTTTCTTTCAATAATTTGGCAACAGAACGTAGCTCTTCTTCTGCTTTCCTTTCAGCTTCTTTAAAATCCTCGTGACCTTCGTCAAATTCATGTATACTGTAGAAAGCTCCTCTATAAAGTCTAAATTCATAATCCTCTTCAATAGAATTCAATAATTTTGTAACTTTTGCTTTTAATTCTTCATATCTTCCGTGTTGCTGAAACCACTTCAAATTCTTTTTTATCAAAACATTAATAGCTGGATGAGAAATTTTCTTTGCCCCATTTTCTAATATATCAATAATTCTTAATTGCTCAGGTAACCATCCTTTCTCCTCATCTTCAGAAATTACTCTTCCAAACGAGCCAATACTAAAATGTAATGCTTTTATAAGACTCTCATAAGCTCTGGCAATAGCATAAGCAGGTAACGAAGGTGAGAAACATTTTTCAAGAATATCTATTGTTCTTTTCCTCATCTTAGCAATATTTTTTTGATTCAATCCAAATGTTCCCATTCTAAACGATATTCCCTCAGATTCAATAAATTCTCCTTCCTTCTCAAGCAACTCATCGATTATCTCTAATAAAGAATACTTGTGATTATGTATTTCAGGTGTATCTATTAATTCTTCAACAAATTCTATAACTTTTTCATTATATATAACTGGTTTCCCTATTTTATAAGAAGCCAACTCCTTAAGTATTCTGATAGGATGTTCAGGATAAGGATTGAGCTCTCTTATATCATCTTTCCCTAGGTCCCAAAGCATCTTACAACACTTTTTGACGTATTCTAAATGATATCCTATATTTCCAAGAATCCGTGGTATCTTTTCCAAAACATCTTTCTGAGACCAATCCCTTAATAATAGTATTCGCTTATCTTCACATGGAATTGGAGAAGGGCTATCAATAGCAATATTTATTATGTTCATAACATGGTTAGGTTGATAAAACGCTGCTTCTCCAATTTCGTCTAACATTCTCATTCGGTCATAACTAGAAGCCTCAATAAAAGTCTGGGTAATATTTTTCCATATATCACCCAAAACATCAATTGGCTTTTGAGAGAACTTACTTTTCCATTCAATTTCAGAAATGTTACGAAGAATATTTTTGAAATATATTTCATGAAATTCTTCATATACTTTATCTGCAAAGGTAGTTGAAACACTATCAACAGAAACGCAAGCATTATAAAGGATATGGTCTCCTAATACATCCGGTACCACTCGCAATAATCTTCCTGTTTTCAAAAGTAAACCTTTCTTTCTCAAACAATCTATCTTCTTGAATATTTCATGAGTTTTGGCATTTAGAATAGAAGCCATTTTTTTAACAAAAGAATCATCTGGATATCTAATAGGCCCTAAAGCAGAGATATAGGCTAACAATTCGCTGTATACTGGGTTATTTAAATCCTCTCCTTTTAATTCATCTAGATATTTATCTAATACCATCCTTTGAAATTCTTCACTCGTAAGGAATTGCTCCAAACTTATTTTACCATCTTTCACTAGTTTACTACCTATAATTGCAACTAAAGGACAATCTTTAGAAATGTCAGCCAATTGATTGATAACTGTTCTATTACTATTACCAATAATATTTTCGATAATGCTTTTTGTCTCTTGTAATGAAAGGACTTTGATTTCGTCGAGTCTTTGGATTTCTTGTTCATTTATTGATCTTGATAAACTCATGTTTACAAAATCAATCCCACTAGGACGTATAGATAAAATAAGTTTTATTCTTTGATATAAATCACTATTACCAAAAAGAGATAATAAACTACTTAAATTATCCCTGTTATACCTTTGCGCATCGTCTAAAACAATGATACATTTTCCATTGGGTATTTGTTTTGCAGTTCTATTATCAAATTTCTCATAACCCCTTAAGAAGCATATTTTATAATCTGGATTAATTTCTTTCACGGTCTTTGAAAACTCATATAATATTTTACTCTTCCCAATACCTCCTATGCCATTTAAAATTGCTATCCTTTTATCTGATTTAACAAATTCATTTAATTCTTTTATTTCTTTTTCTCTCCCTACTAGTTTATAATCGTGTCTAAAAGTTTTGTCATTACCTAGAAAAGCACTAAAATATTCTTGTGAATCAACAAAAGGCAAGTATTTCTTTTTTATTTCATAACTTCCTAAGGAATTAATTATATATGACCTTAACTCTTCTGGCGTATAGAAATTTTTGTAATGTTGTGTAATTTTAGAAACAAATTTCCGATGTTTTTCTTTTACTTCATCTGTTAAATCTTCTGGCAACCATTCAGTCTGCCCTGATTGTAATTTCATAAATACAAAAATATCTAATCCCAAATCTGTTGCCTCAGTGTATTCTACTTCAGTGAATGACAATTCTGTTTCTTTATCTATACTTCCATAATACGGCCCAATCATAAGTATTACAATATTTGTATTCTCTAATTCTGAAAGGCACACGTTCTTGGGTGTATCGGGACTAGCCATAAAATATTCCATAGCTATAGGCTGATACAATGCCTTTAATTCATTATTAATAGTATCTATAACAATTTGTCTTTCTTTTTCTAATCCTTTTTTAGGAGAACTAATAAATATTTTCATAATAAGTTGGTAAAGCAACAAATAAATTTAAAATAGCCTATATTTTGCTATTTATGTCATCAAAAAGATTTCTGCAATGTAACAAAACTTCGTCAGCATCTTTAATAGCTGCTTCAGCATTATGTTTTTCAAATAATGTTTTCGGAGAAGCGCCTAAACTTTCGTATCCATACTTAGCAAATGTATGCAAATTTCTAGAAATCTTGGATATCACAACAAAACGAGGTATCTTGTTTTTAAAATATTCCGGCACCTTACTATAGATATCCCGTAGACCAATCCCAACATCATGTTCCTGAGGATAACTTCCATTGACCATTATCAGTACTGCTTTTAATGCAAATTCGATACACTCATAGGAACGGCTAATACTCATATCATATTCCAAATTGGAAAAACACTCTTTCCCTTGATTGAGGCATCTATCTGCTTTTTTAATAAAATCTTCTATTCTACTGTCCATTTATCTTATTTCTCTTCTGACAATAATGCAATTAGACCCAAAAACAATATTACTCCAGCGAGAATAACTTTATTTCTTTCTTCTTCACTTTTTCTTATCTCTATTGTTTTAAGATAATTTACAGTCTTGCTTATTGCATCATAAGGATCATCTCTTTTAAATAGTATATATTCCAATCCTTCTAAAAACCCTTTTTCAACACCATATTCAATTACTGGAATAATCAATTTCCCAGCTTTTCGGGCATATCCTATTTCCTGATTTACATAAATTGATCTACCGCCATTTTTTGTAAGTAGAGCAAGAACGCAATCACTTTTATCTATCATCTCTCCAATCTTCAATGCCAGAAGAGTTCCTGGTTGTTGCTCCCATTCTGCTACAATTGCCTCTATACCTTTCAATTGGAGAGTTCTTGCAAGTTCATATACAACCCTCATATCTTCTACACTATGGCTAATGAAAATCCTAAACATAATAACCCTCTGAAAATTAATATATTAAAATTACTAAAACCCTAAAAGTTTTTTATCAATTTCGTTTCTTAATTCTATACCAGTTTGTTCAAAAATATCTAATAATTGATTATATGTGCCCGTTCCACCTAAAAAATCCCAAAATTCTTCAGCAACAAGAACTTCATTTTTTAAATCATACAATCCTTTTAATGTCCATCGACTATATGGTTTAGGGGCCTCTGGATTATAAGGAATACAAATATACGCCCCGACTCTAATATTAGGGTCAATACTATATCTCATAGCTTTCCACCGCGTCGGAAAATGGTTAGAAAATAAGTACGCTCCCCGGGTAGGACTCGCCTTCTTCACTTACCCTTCACTCCCCCATTCATCAGGCTGGGTGCTCACTTCCACTCATCCTTCGCTCTTCCCCGGACGATCTCGGCGTTCGCACCCTTCGAGTCTTTCAGCGAGCTCATGCAATCACCAATTCCTGATCAACAAATTGGCTCCCCCGACAGACTCCAGTTCGCACCAAACTATATCAGAAATTAAAGATATAAATGAATTTATCAACTTGCCAAGAGATTATACTTTAATGGATTTACTACTAATTTCTTAAAAGTCGCCAATATTATTCTAATTCATCTCCTCTCTTCTATAATTGGAAATCTTGCGAAGTTTAGAAAATGGGGGAATTGCCTTCGGTCATAAATTTCTTGAAATATCCTGAAGGTTTCTGAGTAAGGGAGAATTTGCCTTCGGTTATCCATCTTTCGAAATATCTTTTTGTATATTTCCCTTCAAGATTTATTTTAATTCCACAATTACTAATAAGTTCTTCAAACGATATCCCTCTGTCTTCAAGTTCCATCATTGAAAGTGCCCTTAACGCTGCTTTATCAAATGTGCAGAAACAAAAGTCATGAGAATCTACAATTATTGCTAAAGATTCAAGTTCTCCAGCTTGTAATTCCGGCCTTTCAATAACATCAAATTCATTTAAAAATTCTTCAATTTTCTTTAGCGTTATTATATTTCCACTTAATATTTCAACATTTGCTTTTTTGACGAGGGGTTGAAGATTTATGGGGATCTTTGCTTTCCTCGGTGAGGGGTAATGGCGGACTTCTGTCTTATATACAGTCTCTGCTAAAAATATTTTTCTACAATGTCTTACAATTTTGTTCCATAGACCTAGTTTATGTAAACTAACTACTACATCTGTGTCGAGTAGAAACGGTGCAGGCAATATCACGTTCTCCTTCTTCATTGTAACCATACGACTCAAGTAATTTGGGAAGCTCTGCCCGTTCCACTCCTAAAAACTCAGCGAGCTTACCCTTCGATATAAGTCCTTTTCCAAAAGATTTAAGAGCAAGATAAATATATCTTTCTGATATTATTGGAAATTCCACGCTATACCAATCACCTTTTCTTTTTTCTTTATCTAGCGATTTGATGGTTCCCTCCTCCAAGGATTTTCTGACTCCATCTGCATTGCATATTCCGAGACCTACCAATCTCCAAAGAAAAGCTTCAGTGGAAACATAAAACTTCCTCGCAATATATATAAAATCATTAAAGCTCAATTCATTATTCTTAACCCTCTTATTAACTTCTTCTATTATGGGCTTTTCGGGTAAAAGTAAACACGAAGCAAAACAGTTTGCAAATTTTTCTATTATATTATCCTCCTCTTCTCTACAACATATTTCTTCCTTGTTTACAATATCCCAAGTGATTATGTGGAAAAATTCATGGGCAATATTAAATTTAATGCGCCATGGTGCTTCTCTTCTATTTACCAATATTGCAGCACCAAAATCTCCAATCGTTGAAGCAGCTGAACCAATTCCTGTGAGGTCCAAATAGATTATTTTTATCCCTAAACTTTCTTCCAATATCTTTTCAATGGAATAAGATGGCATATCTCCAAATCCATAACATCTAACAAACTTATCTGCTATTTTTTTAACATTATCGTAATCCAACCTCTGATGCTCAAATCTGATTGTTTTATACTCCTCGATAGGCTCTAAACCGCATTTCTTCTCCAGAAGCTCATAATCTCGACATATTTTTATAAATTCTTGCTCTCTTCGTTTGAGTTCTAGTGTTTCATTCCTATTTCTCCATAATACAGTTACTGGTTTCTCTCTTTTATTTAATAAAATAGATTCAACATCAACACAATAGATTTTTGCAAGAGATGAAAGTTCTTGGGCTTTTATTGACCTTTTCCCAGACTCAATATTCAAGAGAGTTTGATAATTTGGGAAATCCATAAGATCGGAAACTTGTTCTAATGTCATTCCAAGCTTTTCTCTAATAGCCCTTAGTTTTCTTCCAATTTCTTTATTAAATTCCCCCTTTTCCATATGTCCCACCTCCCCTAACCTAGAAGTATATACCAAAAAATTATATTTGTCAAGCAATTTTATAAATTTTTCTTATGCATTTCTTGTATTAAAGGGAGAAATCCCAAAGAAATCATCAAGTGGCTCCCCGGGTTGGATTCGAACCAACAACCCTCCGGTTACAAGTATCCCCTATGTTTCCATAAGGCTTGGACTATCTCTTTACCCCGTAAACGTGTTTTTCCGGGGTAGTGAGCGCTTCCCATAAACCTGCTTCGGTTTACAGTACTCCTTTTTCAAGGATAGTCTCTGCACCTTTCCCGACATGATGTCGGGACTTGGCTCAGGATTA
>JAUWZR010000241.1 GCA_030615235.1 Promethearchaeota archaeon | reverse complement strand
AAGTAGCGAAAAAACGAAGAAAGGGATTTTGTTTGGTTTGATGTTTTTTAGCATGTTTATTGGTAACATTGGTGGAGAAATTTTTGTACTTCTTGACATTGTCAAAGATATCCGAGTTTATTTTGCTTTTTTTATGATTTTGGGTATGGGCGGTGATCTTATCCTGATTTTCGTTATCTCTAATCCCACACATATAAAAACTAAGGATTCTACTATTACTACGGAAATTTTTAATAAAAAGCAGAGTATGTGGAAGGTTATCCTTAAAACACCTAAGAAAAGAGCCATATTAATCTTCTTTGTGCTTGATATTTTCATTTATAATATTTCACTCTCTATTTATGGAGCGGGCTTGAGAGCTCAATATGATTTAAGTTATGACCAGATGGCTTTTATAGCAATATGGTTAAGTATTACAATTATGATATTTCAAATTCCAGGAGGCCATTTAGCAGATAAAATAGGAAAAAAGCGTTCTTTAATTATAAGTGAGTTATTTGGTTTAGGGGGTTTTTTTACTCTGATATTAGCATTCACTTTTTGGTCCTTAGGGTTTCAAGTATCATTAATTCCGCTACTAAGTGTGGGTAATGTACTATTTGCTCTTAACGGTGCAACATTCATTCCTTCAGCGCAAATGATATTAACAGATTTAGATGAAACCAGAAAAGCAGAATCATATGGGATTGTTGATTTTCTAAAAGGAATTGGTTTTTTGCCAACAGGAATTATAGGAGGCTACTTAATTGAAGAATTTAGCTATGTAATCCCATTTATTTTAAGTTTTATTGGCACCATCATTCTCATAATATATTTATGCAAGTATTTTGATGAGTAAAAATAATATAAGAGTTAGAGAAAAATAAAATTTAAGTCCTTAACTGCTCTTGATATAAGAAGTATCCAATCTGGCCGAATTTTTTCTTAGAAATCTTTTTTACTTTATTTAAATACTTCTTTTCGAATTTACCTTTCTATCCATAGTAGTAATTAATGTAATTATGTAATAGATTAATCGATTAAGCCAAAAAATTATTTTTATAATTCTGAAGATGAAGTTTTATTTTTATTATATAGTTTTTCAATGATAATATTGAAAGCCTCATGAACTCCCTGCCCAGTTTTTGCTGAAGTTAAGAAATATCCGAGAAACTTTCGTTCTCTTATAAATTCTTGAATGTTCGTTTTGATTAAATTGACATTCTCAATTAGATCAACCTTGTTGGCAAATAACACAACAGGAATATCGCTACAATACTTTTTGAGTTCATTCTGCCAATTTTCTATATGATTAAAACTTTCTTTACCTAAATCATTTTCTTCAAGGCTAAAAACAATAATGCACCCCTTACTTTCTCTATAAAATAAAGGATGCAAAAATTTAAAATCATCTTGACCAGCAATATCCCAGAATATTAAATTAATTAAGTCCCCATCAATTTCTATATCATATCTTGAAAATTGGGCACCTATAGTTTGAATATAATCTTTTTCGAAAGTGCCTTTAGTGAATTTTTTAATTAAGGATGTCTTGCCTACCCCTCCATCACCAATAATAGATATCTTAAAGCTAAATTCCTGAGAATTAGTCATTTAATAATTAAGTGCTTCTCGTATTATATTTTTACTATAATGTAAAATTAGATGTTGTTAAATATAAAATTTTAGCAAAATGAATATTTTAACAATAATTCTCAAATTTTAAAGTCATATTTGATTAGAAACTATACTTTTAGAGATAAAAATCTCAGTTATTAAGGAATCAAGTACCGGAATATCGCTTAAGTGAATTGTCTGATTTAGTTGATAAGATTTAAGAAAGTTTTGCCAAATATCTTCTTCTTTTTGTATATGATTAATGAAATAATCAAGTTTTTGAAGAGCATAATAAGAATCACCTTTAAATATATAGGAAACAAAAAAAGGTGGAATAGATTTCATAAGAAGAGTATATTCCCCGAAGATTGCGCGGTCTAGTCCTTCAGAAAAGGTTTCCTTAATAAAATAATCAATAGTGCTTAAAAAACCGCCAAATAAATGCGATTCAAACGATTTATTTTCTGTAAATGCGTGTGAAAAAAACGGTATACCTCCCTCTGATACGATTAAAAGAAGCACAGCTTCCTCGTTTTTAAGGTCTGGAACTGCAACCATTCGTTTTTTTACCAAATTCTCCATTTGTTCGTTTAAGCCCGCGAGTTTCCAGCGTTCAGTTAAAGGCGCTTCCGATTCTTTTAACTTTTCCCATATCTTTATTTGTCTAAGTAATTCATCGTGTTCATGTGAAATTTTCATTGCTAATCGTTTTATACCGTACGATTCCGCTATCTTTTGAGCTTGAGTTAAAAATCGTCGAGATGCTTTTATATTAAAATTTAATAAAGCTAATTTGGCTTGTAATATGAAGGTTTCACAAAAAACTAGATAGGAATGTTGTTTCTCAGCTATAGTTAATAACTTAGCAATGTAGTGATTAATTTCATTAAGTACTTCATTATCATTATTTATTCGAAATTCAGTTAGAAGTAAGTCACAGAGATGAATAAGCGCTTGATTTGTAGTTTCAAAATTCAAATCTTCTATTCTAATAACTTCTTTCAATAATTCTTCGGCTTTAGCTTTATCTCGGATTCGTGAACTTCTTTTTAGTAATAAAGCTTTGTTGTAGCGGTATAGTCCCTCGATAAGATGATCTTTTTTATTTAAGTTATATATATCTTCCAATCGTTGAAAATATTTTTGAGCACGTTCAGTATCTCCTGCTTCGAGAGATATTGATATCAGACTATCAAGGCAGGCATCTTTTAAGAGAGGAAATGGCTCCCAAAGTATTATAGCTTCCTCTAAATGTTTCAAAGCAGTGTTATATTCCCCTTTCACATAAGATAAAATCCCAAGATTATTTAATAAATTCGCAACAAACCATTTGTCATTGATTTGTTTAAAAAGCGCTAAACTCTTCATATAGTGTTCAAAGCTCATATCATACTCGCAGTTACGTAGATGTATTCCTCCAAAATCAATGTGACAATAACCTAACCAGTAATGGTTAAAGCTGATTTTTTCTGCAAGTGACATCGCTTTCTTGGTATATTCCATAGCAAGATCAGATCTTCCTCTCATGACCAACTTAATATATGACATTATTAAATTTACCCAAACTCCCTCCCATGTAATATAAAGTTCATCCTGGAATTGTAAAGATTCTTCTAAAGATTCCTCAGCTACATCTAGTTTACCTGCATATAAATGAAAAAATCCTTTTAATCCACTTAGGCGTACTTTTCTTTGAATAATAACATTTTTTGGTACATTAGAAATATGTTCTAGTAAAGTCTCAGCCTGTCCAATTCTATTGAAGCCCTCTTCAAATTTGTGTTCTAGACCTAATCCCAGGAGAATAAAAAATAAACCATCAAACGAATGAAGATTTTCGTTGAGTTTTTGACCTTCTTTAAATATCTCTTCCCCCAACTTAATAAGTTCTTCGCTCTTGAATTGATAAAATAAAATTAAGCCTTTGAGAAACAGAAAATAGCCTTTTTGCTGAAGATTAACCCCCTCAAATTGGTTCCAATCGTTAAATATTTCAAAAGCCTCGTCGAGCTTACCCTCATCAAAAAGCTGTTCCGCTTTTGATAATTCTTTCAACTCTGGATAAGACATGGATCAATTTACCTTGGATTGTACACTTATGTGTATATTAAGTCA
>JAUWZR010000320.1 GCA_030615235.1 Promethearchaeota archaeon | reverse complement strand
TGTTGATTGAGAACAACAACATGCTAAAGCTAGCATTTTAAATGGTTTTTCATCTGATTTCCAGAGTTCTTGTAGGATTGAGTATTGAGGAGGAGTGAGATTTGATTCCTTAATAACACGACGTTGTAATTTTTTATATTTTTTATTAATTCTATTGATCAATTCGAAGATCTCTGAGAAAGAAATTATTTCTACATCAGTATCTATGCTTTCAATATTAAGTTCATTCATTATATTTTTTACCAAATTATTAGGGTATTAATTATTTACTTCCTTAATATATTAATAATTTTATTATTTATTATTGTTTCGCTTTATTTATAGAGTATGATGCATAATTATTAGTTATTTATTACATTTTCTCTAAAAGGTTTGGTGATATTATAATGGGACACTTCAACCGATTGGAGATTCTCATTCGTATATTTTCGATCGTGCGCATACCACATTGCGTCTGATACAATTGATTCATTAGTTTATTGCAAGACTCGTTCACAACTTTATAGAATTTTGAGGGTTTGACTTTAGGGAATAATTCGGGAACGTGCTGAAATCGGAACACATATTCTTCATTATCAATTAGGGTTTGAACGGCACTCCTCAACCAAGGATGGGATGTATCGGTAATCAAGCGTGATAAAAAGGTGAGCGGCGACCTTTTTTCCGGAGATAGGCGAAATTGATAATAATATTTTACAAGAAGGAGTCTGTAAGAAGGTAACCATGGAAACTCTTTAAAATTTTTAAATTAAATAATAAAAAAAATAAAAAAAATTATTTATTTACTCTTCCGCTTCGGTTCTATCTTCTTGACTGAAGATTATGATAAATATCGAAGAAAAAAAAGAAAGAAATTTTTTTGTTTACTAAATTTAATTGTCTAACTTTGAATCCTGAACTCTTCTATCTCTCCTCGCAAAGATCCAAGAAGGGATTTTTATATATGCGACAACTACTCCTATAATTGCTAATGAAACTATAGCTCCAATAATGACAAAAGGCATGAAATCAAACGGTTCTTCAAATCTTATTGATATAGTTATATTAATATAGCCAAAGCCCTTATCGTCCTCTGCTCGCACAGAAATAATATAAGTTCCTTCCTCGAAATCACTTGGATTAAAAGAGAATTCATAATCAGAGCCAATTATGTGAGTTAATGCAGTCCAATTAGACAATTGAGGATTACTATTTGAATCGTAGATCATAATCGAAGCGTTAGAAAAAATATCGCCCTCGTTGTCGACTATAGCGATATCTAAAGTAAAGTTATTAGGTCGAGTTATAATATCGTTATTTTCAATGTTTTGAACTTGTATTTGAGGACGCAAATTCTGAATCAAAATCGAAATTGACTTGAAATTCACTATATCCTGCTTCGCCTATACAAAAGAATTCTACAGATTCATTAGTTTCCATTGAAAACTCAATAAAATTTGTCCAGCCTTCCCCAATTTCACTAGGATCATGATTACATTGATATATTCTATATTCACCTTGTCCAACAACGATATTTACATTATGATTTTGTGCTACTATTATGTTCGATAAACTCAGGAAAATTAGAAAAGAGAAAATAGTTAAACAAAGAATTCTTAATTTTATAGATTTCATCCTACTCTTTGACTAATGATATGATTCAATTATAATTAAACCGGCCTTCAATTGTGATAAATCTTAATTCTGGGCCTCCACTACGCACATCTAACGCTTTTTCAGCATATCCCCTTACAATTGTGGATATATAAGGAGTGGGTAAAAATTCTGATCTCAACTGCTCTAGAAGATTATAATTTTCAGCGGTGTGTTTGATCATAAATTGAATTTGATTAACCCACGCATTCCAGAATTCTTCCCATGTCTCAAACTTCTCTGGATCTCCTGTT
>JAUWZR010000308.1 GCA_030615235.1 Promethearchaeota archaeon | reverse complement strand
CGTTTATTCTTTCAAGTTTCCAGAAGTACGAATTTATATCTTGTATGTATTCAAAGTATGAGACGCATACGCCCCCCGCATTAGCTAAAATATCTGGTAATACGCGTATTCCTTTTTTAAATAGGATTTTATCAGCTTCTGGAGTAGTTGGTCCGTTCGCTCCTTCTACAATTATTTTGCAATCTATTTTATCTGCATTTGCTTGAGTTATTTGATTTTCTATAGCAGATGGTGCCAAAACATCGCATTTTGTAGTTAATAACTCATGATTTGTGATAAGCTTATAGTTATCATTCTCATAATCTTTTAAGTAATTTCCTTGCTTAACCCACTCTAGTAAATTATCAATATCTAATCCATCTTCATAGTAGATTCCTGTTGATACATCTGAGACAGCAATTACTTTACTACCTTCTTTGTAGAGTAATTCTGCAAAAGTTCCTCCTACATTACCAAAACCCTGAACTATTATTGTTTGAGATTTCAAATCTAAACCTAATTTCTCACAAAAAGCTTGTAATACGAAAAACATTCCCATTCCGGTCGCTGGCTCTCTGCCGACAGATCCTCCGATTTCGACGGGCTTCCCAGTAACAACGCCGGGTACTGATCTACCTTTCTGCATTGAATAAACATCCATCATCCAAGCCATCACCTGCGCGTTGGTGCCTATATCAGGAGCGGGTATATCAATATCTGGTCCTATTACGTTAATAATTTCTGCGGTATATCTTCTAGTTAGACGTTCTAATTCTTTTATAGAAATTTTCTTAGGATCTACTCGAACACCGCCTTTTGCGCCACCTAATGGAAGATTTAATAAACTCGTCTTCCATGTCATCCAAGTCGCAAGAGCTTTAACTTCGTCGAGATTAACATCTATGGAATATCGTATTCCACCTTTACCGGGCCCACGAACTGTAGAATGGTGTACTCTATATCCTTCAAAAATTTTTAGTGTACCGTCATCCATCATAATTGGGATTGTAACAATTAGAGCTCGTTCGACTCGTTTAAGATATTCATGTATATTAGGATCAAGTCCCATCTCCTTCGCAACTATATCAATCTGAGCTTTAGCTACTTCGTATGGGTTAATTTCCTCAGTCATTATCTTATCTCATCCATTAACTTATTATATTATCTATAGTTTTTCTAATAGCAAAAAAAATATATTATTTTTGGAAAAACATATGTTGGATAATAACCCGCTAGAATTTTATTTCTAGAGTGTGCAACAAAAAATAAAAAAATTTTTCCGTCTTTTTTAAATATTCCAAAGTATTCGGGTGTAAATTAATTAATTCTGCTGCTATATCAATTTTTTTCTTGGCACTCTCATATGGATTTATTATTATAATTCTAAACTCCAAATTATTATTATTCTGATTACTAACAATTTTCTATTGCATTTAAAATTAAATTATATTTAATTAAACATTCTATTAGAAAATAAGAATCGGTTTTTTGTTCAGTAACAAATTGAAAAAGAATAAGAATTGAAAGAAAAAAAAAAAGTTTCAAGATTAAAATTCAAGAAGTTTATCAGCTTCTTCTTTATCACAATCCATTATTAATGGGATTCCAGTTATCTCCTCAGCTTTATGTGTTAATGAAGCGATGTCATCTCGAGAAATATTTTCTAATGCGAATTTTCTTGCTCCACACATCAATTGTTTAAGTCCTTGTTCAAGTCTAGTCATATACGTATATAATCCAATTGCACCTGGAGGTATTGAATCGAATTTATCTCCAAATTTACGCCGAAGCTCAGGGGCAGTTATAAAAATCTCTTCTTTTCTTCTTCCAAAACGCGAAATGTATACAGGTAATTCACCTTCATCTATACTTTTGCCTATAGTTTTACCAACCATTGCTGCCGCTAGTGGGGCTCTAGCCATACCCACTAGTTTAAAATAGGGTGCACCTAATGTTAAACCCTTAAATATCTGATCTTCCATAGAAATACCACTAGCAATTGCAATATCAGGAATAAACTTTCCTTTCTTCGATAGTTTATCAAGATATTTATAAAGAAGTGACCAAAGCTCAAAACGGGGCACACCCCATTCATTCATCATCCTCCATGGGCTCATTCCTGTTCCACCTCCTGCT
>JAUWZR010000234.1 GCA_030615235.1 Promethearchaeota archaeon | reverse complement strand
GCCTCTTTTTACTCCACTCCTATCTCTTAAAGATTGGGTAAAAGGTATTAGAAAATTAAAAATACCTCCTCCTCTCAAACTAATGGGATTAACAGACTTTACTGAAGAAGACAAAAACAAAATTCTTGGAATAAATGCTGCTAAAGTGTTAGGATTATAAAAAAAGTTATAATAAAAATTTTATTTTTTTGTTTTTAAGAAGAAACATTCAAATTCTTAAACGCCATATATGGAAATAGAGCATTTTCAATAAATTCTCGTTCTTTAGAGATATATACGCAATTTTTCACCATTTCAAGAACATTGCCACTAACATTTCCGAGTTTAATTGGATTTTGGATATCACCGTTTTTAATGTAATAACCATTTCTGATTTCTGCTCCAAAATTACCCGAGGCGCTATCTGGATTTAACCAAGAAAACTTATCGATGTAATAACCTTCCTTAATATCCGATATCATTTCATTAAGAGATATGTCTCCTGGGAGTATTTTAAGATTACTTATCCCGTTAACAACCGTGCCGCTTTCAACCCTTTTTGCGTTTCCCGTTGATTTTTTCTTTTCCAGCATTGCGTACCTTTGATCGTATAATCTATTCTGAAAAACACCATCCTTTATAACTTCTGTTAACTGATGAGGATTTCCTTCTGAATCCCATGAATTAGAGCTCAGGCCACCTTCTAACAATCCATCATCAATAATAGTGATATTTTTGCTTGCTACTACATCCTTGATGTTGAACCGTGAAAGGCCTTCAGCATGAGTTTCACCAAGGGCGTGAAATCCAATAACAGGATTAATAGCCTCTTTTAAAACGCTTGGAGAAAAAATGACAAGGGCATTTTCAGATGCTTTAGGTTCTATTGCTTTAAGCGTATCCTTAGCTTTTTTAGCCCAACTAGATACTCTCTCGTTTAAATTTAGGTGCTCTTTTTCTTTGTAATATCCACAATCCCAGAACTCCGATAATTTACCATTTTCTTGCGCCTTTAAGGAAAATTCCATAAAAAAGTAGGTCTTTCGTGCGTCTAACTTCAAATCATTGCTATTCCTCAAAAAACTATGATTGCTGTGTATCCTAAATCGCAAGAATGTAGGTAATACATCTTTTTGTTGATTCACTTCAGAGATTAGAACCTCTATTAAATCCTTCTTAATCGTCAGAGGATCACTTAATATGCTTTTATCAGCCGTATTTATAGAGGAAATATTTACTTGTGAAGGAAAATCGTACTTAGAACTTGAATTTATTTTTGATAGTAGAACGCATGTATCGATGTTTTTCTCGATTTGGGTAGACTCAAGTGAATTCCCTTTAACTACGCCTATACCTGTTTTATTTTCCTTTTGAGTAAGAATTCTTATGAAGTATTCAAAATCACTTATCTCGCGCTCGTTTTCAGCCTTATCCTTTAAAAAAATAGTTTCATAGATATTTTTTTCGATGAAGAATATCTCAAATTCGTGGATTTTCTTCGATTTTAAAATAGCTTCGATTCTATCTAACTTTTCAATTGACATTTCTTCATTCACCCCGGACTCACTAATACATTTTTAGCTCTAATATAACTACCTCCAGATGTAACGGGGACCAGATCTTCAGTACCTTTCCCACACGTTCCTCCATCTAGTTTCAGGGCATCCTTACTTACAGCATCGATATTTTTAAGCATCTCAAGAACACTTCCACTTAAAGCAGTTGCTTTAAGAATCTTAGTTCTTTCTCCGTTTTCAATAAGGTAACCCTTTTTTGATGTGCATTGCATGCCTCCGCCAATTGGATCCTCCATACCAAAATATCCATGAATTAACATTACTCCCTCTTTAATTTCTGAAATCATTTCTTCTAGTTCATAATCTCCAGAACCAAAATATGTATTAGACATCCTAACATTGACAGGATGAGCAAAACTTTCTCGTCTACCGTTTCCTTGCGGTGTAGCATTAAGTTCTGATGCTGTTCTTCTATCATAGATAAAATTTTTTAATATCCCATTTTCAACCAATATGTTGTGTCCAGCTTTTATTCCCTCGTCGTCAAAAAAATAAGAACCTAATTTTTTGTCTAACGAGGGTGTATCATAGATTGTGCATATATCAGTCGCTACTTGTTTATTAAGGTGTTGTTTCAAATAACTTCGATCTCTAAGGATTTGATCTGCTTCCAAACCATGCCCAAAGCTCTCATGAGCGATTAAACCTACCATATGAGAGTCTAAAATAATGTTATTCCTTCCTGCAGGTGGTAATTTAGCTTTTAACATCTCAAGCGAATTCTTAACTACTTGATCTAAAACTTCGTTTTCGAGTGAATCGAAAATCTCAAATCCAATTTCTCCTGATTTAATGAAATAATCGTAATCAACTACGGATCCTTCTTTAGCGATTGGGAATACTAAAACACGAGTCCTTGGAATCACTTGCCTTAATTTGCATCCTTCGTTATTGACAAATATTCGTTCTATTAGAAGCTCTATATACCTCACTCGAACATTGATAATTCTTTCGTCCGCTTTTTTGATATACGAATAGATTTCCCTTACTTTCTCAATCTTTTCATCAATAGAAACATTAGCAGGATCAATCTTAGGTTTAATTTCTTTATTCAAACTCCAACCATCGAACTCAGCGATAAGGTTTCCTTTATTAGATACCTTCGGTATTTTTGTTTTAATAATTTTCATATCTCCATTCGCTTCAATTGCTACTTCTTTCCACGAACCTAAAAAACTGCGAGCAACAATGCCTGATTTTTTAGTATTTACTGAAAAACTCTCAGCGGAAGGTGTTTTTGCAATTATTGTTGAACTAATTGAGTCGTAAAGTATGTCAAAGTATTGATCGCTTCGATTATAATGATTAGCTATCTCTTCAAAATTTGTAAAAATTTCATCAAAATTCAAAAAAACCACTCTTTTTCAAATTTAAGGTAGAATTAAGATCTTTTTATTATATATAATTAATGTAAAGTAATATAACTAGAAATAAATAGGTTTAGAAGATTTGTTCTTTTAATTTAAAAGTGCCTACTAATGATCATACACTCAATCTGCACCTTCTTTTTACGCAGATTCTAGATCTCGAGATATCTGAGCATCTGTTGTTTCTGCTAATTTTTCTGAATTTTCCTCTATGTTAGTTAACCTTCTTTCTAATATGCTCATTGTCTCAATTAAGTTATTGATTGTATTTTGAATATTTTTTACTCCATTTTGAAGTTCACCTATTTGATCTAAGATGAAAGAATTGACATCGGATTTTTTGACTGGCTCAATCAACCAAGAAAATATGTTATGTAAAAACTTCTGATTATCCAGAGAATTAATACCTATATTATCATCGCTACAAAAAATGTCAATATCACCAAAAGCAATTACTTTTCCCTGACCAAATTTAGTATAAGCTACTATGATGTGCTGTTGCTCCTTATCTTTTTCCCATTCTTCTAATGAATTGTTGTAGATTTCTGACCAATTATTCAATTTATTGGTTTGGAGAAGAACTCTAGCTCCCTTTTTTAAGTATAAAGAACATGTTCCGCCAATTACTACTTCTCTTAATCCATTTAAGAATTCAACTTCCGGAAACTCGTGAATGTGTAAGATGCTTGAACAATTTTGGTTTTTTGGGTTTTGTTCTTTTATGAGATTCTTCTCAAATAAAAACCCAAAATGATTAGTAATATCATTAAGGTTTGTTTTTTGAAGGTAATCCGCTCCATACTCGCTTATAATAATTAAATTCCCTCCGGTTCTAACATAATTAACAATGTCCTTGATCTCGATGTTTGAAAAGTAATCGTCAATGGGATTGCCTAGAACTAAGATATCAACATTTTCTAAAAGTTTTTTTATTAAATCCTTATTTTCGTTTTTTTCAATCTTAAAATTTAGATTATGGAGAAGTTTTAAAAAGTCAGAAAACTCGTTGTCTAATGTGAGCATTTCGTTATGGTTTAAGTCAAATAAAATCGTTTT
>JAUWZR010000095.1 GCA_030615235.1 Promethearchaeota archaeon | reverse complement strand
TTTAAATAAAGTTTTATTAACAATAAGTTTGATTTCATTATTAATTGGAATCGTTTTTCTCTAATAAAAAATAATACAAAAAAATAAAAAGAAATTGATATTTAAGAGGTATGTAAAATGACTGAAGCAGAATTTAAAGCAAATTTAGAAAAATTATCTATAAAAGATTTTAAAATATTTATAAATGAAACTGTATGCAATAAATGCGGTTTGTGTGTAGAAGTATGTCCCTTTGGGCTTCCACAACAAACAGATTCCGGGAAATACGAAATTAAAAACCCTAAACTATGTACTGAATGTAGTGCTTGTAAGAGGAATTGCCCCGTAGGTGCGATCGTTATGATGGAAAAGAAGGGGTGTGGTTGTTTATGGAATGCGAGAGCAAATGCAAAAAATTCCAAATCAGGAAATAAAGAAATAAACAGTTGTGCCAGTGGACCTGAGGACGGTAGCGAGTCAAACACAAGTTGTTGTGGTTAATCAAATCGTTATTCTAACAAACAAAACAAAATTTAACTTAAACTAGCATTGAAAAAGGTGTGATTTATGGAAAAAGAAGATATAAAAATATCCGTTAGAGAAAATCAAAATAGTCAAATGAACTTAGAGGACTCATGCTGTGGTTCATCAAATTCTTGTTGTGAGGGTTCAACTTCAAAACAATCGTCTAGTACTCACGAAATTAATTTGAAAGAGACAGTAAATATAGATCCAAACAAATTATCAGTGGATGTATATGTTCCTTTGAATGCTTGCGAATGTGTTTGGTCTCAATTTATGAACCTTGTATTTTCGGCACTCAGCCCTTATATGAAATACATAAGGTTTGAAACAAAAGACTTGGATTCTGATGATGCTCGTAAACTTAACCTTAATGGCAATTGCGTTGTTGTTGATGGGACAAAGAAATATATAACTTCATTCGCATTAAAGAAAGATTTACCTGTACTTCTAAAGGAAAAAGGATTATTATAAACTTAAGTTGTTTTATTCTTTTTTCTATTAAAAGGTGATATTTTATTAAAAAAATTAAATTAACAATTTTTGGACCTGAAAAAGAGCTCGCAAACGGAATTGAGTATGAAGTATCTATAGAGGAGAAAGGAACGATAATTGAAGCATTGGCTACTATAGATAGACAGCTCCTTAACAATCCCAAACTTTCACCATTTCCATTGTATAAAGGTTTGATAAAAAGCTATCTCCAATTAATCTGGGACCCACTAAAAAATGTGATTTACGAAGATTGTGCAAGCAATGCCTATGGACCAAATAAAGAGTTTATGCCTCTTCTGGATGATGTAAACTTCAATCTTTATCCGAACAGCAACATAACTCTTATAGTCCACGCCGATTGATGAGCTGATAACATGAGAGAACGCTTAGATTATGGTTCATTTAAAAGAATAATCATGAAAAAATATGGAAAGTCGAGCGAATCTTTTGCCCACTATTTTACAACAAAAATAAAAGATCAAAAGCAAGAATGATTTCTTTCAAAAAATCGTAGTGAAAGATTGACAAAGGGATTGCTCCCTATTTGCTTTGTATTACTATAACTTTTTTTATTTTTATTCACTAATGATTGCATTTTTAATTACTATATTTCATTTAGATATTTATTATTATGGATCTCAATGCTATAATTGCAAATGTTCGTTTATTTGCATACGAAAATTCTAAGAAAGACGGTATTCACGGTTTTAAACACACCGAAAGAGTATTAAAACAAAGTTTAGAAATTGGAACTAGCTTAAATGCAAATTTAACAGTAATTAAAATAGCTACGTTACTTCATGATATTGGTAGAAATATTAAAAACGGGGAAATGGTAGAAAAACACGCTGAAACCTCTGCAGATGTCGCAGAAGAATTCATTTACAAAAACAATTTTAGCATATCCAAAAATGATATTAAAAATATCCTTCACAGTATTCGATCCCACTCATTTTCAAATGATAAAATACCTAAAACTCTCGAAGCAAAAATTTTGTCCGATGCAGATAAATTAGATGCACTTGGAGCGATAGGATTATATAGAACTATAGGATTTACAATATTAAGAAACGGGGGTTTAGACGATGTAATTAAACATCTTGAAAATAAGATATTGAATCTTAAAAATCAGCTTTTTTTGGATATTTCTAAAGAAATTGCTAATTCTCGTGAAAAATTAATAATTGAATTCTATAATAAAATAAAAGAAGAAAAATGAAATCTAAAATTAGGATATCTTTAGAATTTTTATGATTTACTCATTAGACGGACTTTTTTTCTTTTTCCTTAACTCTTTATAGAAAAGTTCATCCCGTTCTCTCATCTCATCACTATACCATTTCATAAATTTTAATTTTTTAATACTTTTATATAAGAGAGCCAAAGGTATTACTGTACAAGAAAGGTATATTACATTAATCCAAGTTAAGGCATTCGCATCATAGTTTATTGCTTCTCCATCTAATTTTATAATGACTCCTATATCAAACGAAATCCTATAAGTCTCTTCGATATCATTTACTTTAAATATTACATCTGCGAATCCTTTACATGTTAGATTGTTATTTTGAAAAAGACGTGTTCTTAGTGGTGTTCCATAACCAAGAGAATAAACGGAGATTGGTATACTATAGTTCGTAGCTAGAATTCTTTTAGCGACTGCATCTGCAGCCAATCTATATTCTAAATATGTAATGCCTATTAAATGTGAATCCGGAGTTGAAAACGGAATTATTTCTATTCCGTATTTATGGTCATTATATGTAATGTGACGTGCATAAATTTTTACATTCAAACCACCAGAACCCCCACTATAAGTTGTAGTAAAATTCTTCTCATTATGATAATATCCAATACCAAAAACCGTTTTATAATTAAATATGATAACAAAACCAAATAAATATAACATCAGTATGGTAGCATAAATTGCTATCTTTAATCTTATTCTGTTATGCTCTTTCATGAGTATTCTAAGGAGTTTTGATTCAAATTTAGCTTAATTTTCTAAAGTACAAAATGTAAGTATATTTATAAGCTTACACTTTGAATATAAAATTGCACTATAGATATACACAAATACGAGAGCAAATTTGTATAGTCAAGAAATTGATCTCACTTAGAGGTGTTGTAATATGAGAATTCTATTATGCGTTATCAAAGTAATATTATCATATTTGCTTTTTTTAAAAAAAAGAATGAAACTTCAAATACTGTAAACAAAAATCATGCTATTATATCTGCTGAAATTAGTAAGGTTTATTTAAAATCTCAATTATTTGGTCTTTCTGAGGATGAAATAAATCAGATTATTCACTGCATACTTACTCATTCATTCTCTAATATGATTAAACCTCAAACATTTGAAGCTAAAATCTTGTCAGATGCGGATAAATTAGACGCTTTAGGTGCTATTGGTTTATACAGGACAAAAGGATTTACCATTAGAAATAATGGGGGAATAAAACAAGTAATCAATCACCTAGAAACCAAAATTCTAAATTTAAAGAATGGCCTATTTCTTGATATTACAAGAAAAATAGCAGAACAACGAATTCAAATAATGCAAGATTTTTACAATAGAATTAAAAATTAAATTAAATATTGTTTTTTTTTCCTTTTAAGTTCTGTATAATGTTTAGCAAGTATGGAAATTTCCGTTCAGAACCCCAAATGACGTATATTCTATCATCAAGAGGGATGGCCACTAATTTAGCCATATTAATCCAATCTTTTCCGAGATTGTTTGCTTTTTCAGATTTATCTCTGAATTTAATATTCAATTCCGCTCCTAAGTAATTTTCAATTTTAGTTTCAATGATCTTAATATCCTCTAAACCAGAAATCTCATATTCTTCTATTTTTTGCTTTAGATTCTCAGAGTATAAACGCAATTTAACTCTATCTAGATTTTCTTCATCTTTTATTATTCGATCATATTCAAAAATAACGATACCGCAATCTTTTTCGAAACCAATTATTTCTTGAATATCAAGATCAAAAGGTTTTTTAAAACCATTTGTATCAAGGGTGCCGATTTTCCAGCCATTTTTAGAATCTTTACCCAAAACTAGCTTAAACCCTTGTAAAATTTTTATTTCTTCTTCTTTTTCTCTGATAATCTTATTTAATATTTCAAAGACAGGTCTTGCGGCGTAATATTGTGCTCCTTTAGGTCTTTTCGAGATTTCCTCAACCCAATTCTTTTCAACAAGCCTATCAATTATCCGATATATATGAGTTCTTTTTAGATCGAGTTCCTGATCTAAATTTCCTATTTTTTCTCCCCTATCACTTTTCCTTAGTAGGGCTAAATAGACTTTTGCATCATCCTCGCTTATCCCTATCTGATACATATCTAATTTTTCAAGAATTCTTGAAGTATTTGATAATATTTTTGGAGTTAAATCAAATTTCTCGACTTTTCCAAGAGATTTTTCAGATTTAATATATGGTTCTTTCTTGCTAATATCAGAAATAACCCTAGCAACGTTACTCACCGCATTAGGTAAAGAGCTGACTTCTGATAATTTAACTAAGATTTTTCTTTCAGTATCCTTAAACCCTACAATATGCTTTTTTGGTATAACCTTATTTGTTTTACCTATTTCAACCGCTACAGCTACAAGTAATTCATTTGTATTTCGTAAAATTGAATATTTTTCTCCTGAAATGAATAACTCTCGTTTTTCTTCAAAACCCCATACTTCATTAATATGGTTTAGTTCTTTACTAACATCCCAATTATCGGTGGAATAGACAATTTTATAATCTCCTTCTATAACAACTGTAGCGATTATATCTTTAGCTGGTTTTAAATTGACATTTATCACATCTAAAATTTTTTCCATTCTGTTAACATCCTCCTTCAATTAATAAGATATAATTTTTTATTTTATTCATTATTCAGTTATATTCCTCCATTCAATTAGAAGCATCTATGAATTACTTCGGGACCAATTTCTTTATACTCTCTCCTAGTAATCCACATTCTATGAAAAGTCTTCAAAGAGCTTAAAATTGAACCTCCAATCCAAACAGAGTACATTCTCTCTGGAGGAGACAAAATTTTTACATCCATAGAGTCTGGGACTAATTCTTTAATTTCTTTTGTTAAACGCTCCTTAATTCCTGGAAACATTGTAGAACCTCCAGAAAGGACAATATTACTATAGAGTTCCCTCCGTAAATCCACATCACACTCTGAAATGGCATCCACAAGAATATCATCTAAAGGATCTAGTTCTTTTCCAAGTACTGAAGGATTAAAGAAGCATTCAGGAGCCAAAAATCGTTCAACTCCAACATTAATAAGTTCTCCATCAGGTAGCATGTATCTTTTATCCATTCCAGATACTTTTTTTGAAAGAATCATTTCCTTTTCTGGATCTATAGCAATATAACATAATTTTTCTTTAACATCCCTTACAATTTCCTTCTCGGCTGATGATAAAAGAGAGTACCCTCTTTGTCTCAACAATCTCTGCAAATATGTTGTAACATCTCGACCAGCCAAATCAATTCTCTGAATAGCATGACTTAGCGCAAATCCTTCAAAAATCGGTACAATATGTGATACTCCATCCCCAATATCGATAACACATCCCGTAGTGCGACCAGAAGCGTAAAGCGATAGAATAGCTTGAGTCGCGATATATAACGCTGGAACATTGAATGTTTCAAACATAATTTCTGCTATTTTTTCTCGATTCGTTCTTGGATTAAGCGGTGCTTCTGTTAGCAATATTGGATGCTCAGAAGGATCAACTCTTAAATCGTTATAAAATGTATAATGCCATATTTTCTCCATTGCTGGCCAGTCTTCAACGATACCATGCTCAATAGGAAACATCAAGTGCATTAAACCTTTTAATTGTATGGCTTCCTCACCAATATAGAAATCGCGTGAATAATGTTTAACATCTGGCAGTACTACGCCATATTTTGGCTCACCAATTACAGTAGGAAATACCGATCGAGGTTGATCTTCTCCCGCATATCCATTTTTAGAGATACCTGTCCCATTATCTAATACAATAGCTCTACTTTTTAATATATCCCCATTGACTGAAATTTTATTATCAACTCTTTTTTTTTTAAAATATATATAGAAATACTAGTATTTAAATTTTGTCACACCTCCATCACATGTTGTCCATATTTATGGACATATATCTTGGGGTGCCTACTCTTAAAATTCTATGATCAACGCCTTTTTTTAAAATAAAAATAGAAAAATAGATTAAAAGAAAATACTTTTTTTATTATGGATTAAAATTGTCCGCCGTAAGATGGTTCTTACCTGTTAGAAAACAACATAAAAAAAACTACTAGGTTTTAAAGTCTCAGCGGAATATTAATTAAATTTAATACTTTAAATGACTAAATTCCTTTTATTAACCTGTACCCTCTTCTTACAGCAAAATTAGGTTATAAATCTTAATTAATTGTTTTTTTCCAACAAGATCTTTTTATTAATTGATATCATATTATTTGTTATTAATTAGAATTTGTAATGGAAAGGTTTAATTTTTACAATGAAGTATCGAAAAATGGGTTCATTGGGATGGGCCGTCTCTGCTTTGGGTTTTGGCGCAATGCGCCTTCCTCTTGATCAAAAATTTAGATTAAGGGAAGAGGAAGCAATTCAAATGATTCGGTATGCGATAGATCATGGTGTAAATTATATTGATACAGCTTATCCTTATCACGGAGGTCGAAGTGAGGTAATCCTAGGAAAGGCATTGCAGGATGGGTATCGTGAGAAAGTTCATTTAACCACGAAATTACCAATTTGGTTAGTTAGGAGTCAGAATCAATTTGAACGATATTTTAAAAGGCAAATAGATAGATTACAAACCAATCCAGATATTTATTTATTTCATGGACTTAATAAACAGCGATTTAAGAAAGTACAGGATCTAAATTTAATTAAAAACATGGAAAATTCGAGAGATAATGGACTTTTTAAACATTTTGGTTTCTCGTTTCATGATAATTTCGATGTCTTCAAAGAAATCATAGATTCATACCAATGGGACTGCTGTCAAATACAGTTGAATTATTTAGATATAAATTATCAAGCAGGTTTAAAAGGGTTACAATACGCTGGGGAAAAAGATATTGCCGTTATCATTATGGAACCCATTCGAGGAGGAAAATTAGCCATACCTGACGATGATTTAGAATCAAAACCTTTGATAAAGAATGTATTGAAAAATTCCAGCACTCAGAGGACTATGGCTGATTGGGCACTTCAGTTTTTATGGAACCAAAAACATGTTTCTGTAGTTTTAAGCGGCATGAGCACGATGCAGCAAGTTGTGGAAAATGTCGAATCTGCCAATAATTCAGGGATCAACACATTAACTGAACTAGAATTAAAAACCATCGCAGATTTAAGGGATGCGTATAGTAAATATGTTGTAGTTCCTTGCACCAGATGTGGTTATTGTATTCCATGTCCAAACGGAGTTTCAATCCCTAGTGTTTTAGGAGTACTCAATGAAATCGCATATTGGGGAGATAGAGCTCGGATGGAATACAATCAAATGGCTAAAACCCCCGAGGAATTAGATAAAAGACGAGAATCAGGAGAAGAAGTTGAAGGGGCTGCTACTCTTTGCACCCAATGTGAAGAATGTTTGGAAAAATGTCCCCAACAAATTGAAATTCCAGACATGATGGAAAAAACTAATGGTATTTTTAGAGATGGGAAAGAAATAACTGAAATACTTGAAATAGAATGATTTTTTTTGAGAGTTCGTCTGCAATAGTGCGAGGATTATGTTATAATTGAAGTGAGGCGTTTGTAAGTTGAGTATTTAGATAGTCTTAATGGAAATACAAATATTTAAAATTATAATAAATAAGTGCCAGTCTTAGAATTTACATTTTCCTTTATCTCTTTAGGAGTACCTAAAGCTATCACTTTTCCTCCATTTGGACCACCTTCAGGACCTAATTCGATAATGTAGTCTGTGTAAGATAAAATTTCTGGATCGTGTTCTATAATTACTACGCTATTTCCTTCTCGAACTAGTTGATCTAGAAGATCCATTAATTTAATGGCATCGTAAAAGGATAAACCAACTGTAGGTTCGTCTAAAATATATAACGATTTCGTTTTTCTAGCTCTTCCAAGTTCTTTAGCAAGTTTTACTCGTTGAGCTTCTCCACCACTCAATGTAGGAGCAGGTTGTCCTAATGTTATATATCCCATTCCAATATCTTCAAGAATCTTTAAGATGTTAGATATGCTAGTATCTGATTTAAACAATTGTAATGCTTCTGAAACTGTCATATTTAACACATCTGCGATTGAATTATTTTTATATTTCACTTCCAATACTTCTGCTTTATATCTGAGCCCATGGCATTCTTTACAAACGATATTAAAGCTACTTAAAAACGATATTTTTAGATCTTGTTCGCCGGTACCTTTACATGAAGGACATCGACCCTTATCAGAATTATACGAAAAATGACCTGCAGCATATTTGCGTTTTTTTGATTCAGCTAGTTTTGAAAAAATATTTCTAATTTTATCCCAAATTCTTATATATGACACAGGTGTAGATGTTTTAACTCTTGAAATTGGTTTTTGACTGACAACTATAACTTCATCTAGTTTTTCCCATCCGCTAATCATTCCAGAATATTCTAGAAGTTCTTCACCATTCTCGTCCTCACCATTTTCATTATTTTTATTTTTGTTTTTATCTACGCCTCGTTTGAAAAATGGTTGTAATAAAGGAACTAATGTGTCTAGGATTAGAGAACTTTTCCCGGATCCAGATACTCCCGCTATTCCTACCATCATTCCCAAGGGGATTTTGACTTCAATATTCTGTAAATTATTAGTTTTGGCATTTTTTATAGTAAGAAAATCTGTTGAATCATCTATAATTTTCTTTAAGTCGTCAGGTTTTTTGGGTAATGATATTTTTCCACTAAGAAACTGCCCTGTATAGGAATTATTAACATTTTTTAATTCTTCTAATGTTCCTTGGAAGACGAGATATCCACCATTTGTTCCTGCACCTGGACCAATGTCGATAATCTCATCAGCTATCTCAATAAAGCGTTTATCATGCTCGACAATTATAATAGTATTTCCTAAATCTTTCAATTT
>JAUWZR010000205.1 GCA_030615235.1 Promethearchaeota archaeon | reverse complement strand
ACGATGACAATCATAGATGGTTTAGCATTAGGATTTACAGGAGTGAAAGAAAATAGGGACTCTATAGAGAAAGCTTATAACTTGCATCCTGATTTAGGAGAAATTACTTTAATTTTAGCAGAAAAAGGAATATCTGATGTTGAGAGAATAGATATAGAGTATGGAGTTCCAATAAGAATGATGTTAGCATCAAGAGTTCCTTATGGAGAAATTATTGAAAAAATTGGAAGTCCTCTTACTGTGGAATATAAACTTGATGGTGAGAGGCTACAGATTCATAAAGAACATGAAAAGATAAAGTTATTCTCCCGGAGATTGTTAGATATTTCAAAACAATTCCCAGATGTGTGTCGAGTTATCAATGAAAATATTAGTGCTAATAATGTTATTATGGAAGGTGAAGTCGTAGCGATGGATCATTTTTACGAAAAAATGCTTCCATTTCAAGTTTTAAGCAAACGCCGTCGTAAACATGATATCGATGATATTATGAAGGAAGTACCTGTGTGTTTATTTCTATTTGACATATTAAAATGCGACAACGAATCGTACTTAAATAAATCTTTCCTTGTTCGTAGAGAAAAATTAGGAGAAATCGTCACTGAAGTAGATGAATTGCGCTTAGTAAAATCGAAAACTATTAAACATACAGAAGAATTGCTAGATTTTTTCAATGAAGCTCGAAAAGAAGGAAACGAAGGTATTATAGCAAAGTCTATTGAGGATAACTCAGTTTATCAAGCTGGAAATCGAGGGTTTTTATGGATTAAATTAAAAGGATTAGAAGGGGGTAAATTAAAAGACTCTGTGGATGTTGTAATAGTAGGCGCTTTCTATGGTAAGGGTCGGAGGACTGGCGTTTATGGAACTTATATTGGAGCGGTGTATGATCCAGTAAGTGGGAAGTTTATAGCTTTTACTAGGTTTTTTTCCGGATTGACAGATGAATTATCAGAATCATTGACAAAAGATATGGAGAAATATTTAGTGAAAAAAAAACCGAAAAATGTAATTTGTGAAGATATACCAGATGTTTGGTTAGAACCGGAAGTAGTGGTTGAAATAATTGGTGATGAAATAACGATTTCTGAGAAGTTTCTAACTTTAGGATATTCTATGCGATTTCCAGTTTTCCAAAAATTCAGACCTGAAAAGGGTCCAGAAGATATCACTACTGTTAATGAAATTGACGAACTCTATAAATCTCAATGACATTTTAATTTCTATAATTATAAATGAATTTTGACACCTCGTTCTTCCATTTTCTTTAAAAAGGGAGGAATAATTTCTAAATTGTTCTCACTTAAGTATAATTCTTCTAAACTTTCGAGAGATTGAAGAGTTTCCGGAATTGTTTTTAATTTATTTCTCGAAATATTTAAAATCTTTAAATTTTTCAACTTCCCTATGGTTTTCGGAATAAAAACTAATTTATTATCGCATAAGTTCATTATTTCTAAAGAAGTAAGAGAACTAATTGAAGGTGGTATAGTGGATAACTCATTTCTTTCTAAATCTAATAATTTAAGTGATTTTAATTCAGTTATTTGTTTTGAAAATGTTGTTAATAAATTCCAACTTAAGTTTAGTTCTTTTAAAGATTTTAAGAAAGAGAAAGATATTGGTAGATTAGTCAATTTATTATCGTGAAGATTGAGCTCTTCAAGGTTTTGAAGATTTCCAAATTCTTCTGGTAACATGCGGAGCTGATTTAGCCTTAAATTCAATATTTTCAGCGATTTTAAAGAAGAAATTGAGGATGGGAGTCCTTGAAGTTCATTCTTCCAAAGGGTTAGCTCTTTTAATTGTTGTAGTGAACCAAGGGTATTTGGAAGGTTATTAATATTGTTCATATTTAAATTTAGAGATTCTAAGGAATGAAGATTGCTTATCCATTCAGGTATTTCCGTGATTTGGTTGTATCTCAAAGACAAAATTCTTAAGTTGAGAAGATGACGGATAGCTTTAGGTAATTTAGTCAATCCCTTGAATATGAAGTTTAATTCTACAATTCTACAGTCCTCAATAGTATATTTGAGTCTGAAATGTAATTTTTTCAAATACACTAAAGAGTAATAATTGGATAAAATGATTAAAATGTTAGTAAATTCACTATGAGAGCAATCTTTTACATCGCTTTGAGATTTCAAACTTTCAATACCAATTTTAAAGTCTTTATCTTTAATTTGATCTATTTCTTGAAGTAAAGCTAATTTTCCAAAAGAATCCTCTTTTTTCTCAAAGAATTTAAGTATAGAAATTAATGAATTATAAGTGGTACTCAATATTGATGGAGATTCTTCATGATTGAGAGTCCATCTCATAAGCTTTAATGCTTTATCTTTAAAATTACGATGTAGCATTAATGCAGCTTCGTTTCGAATTTTAGCATCAGAATCAGAGATAAGTAAGTTTTCGATAAAGTTAAAAAATGTTTCTTCTTCAATCCCGACCTTCCCAAATGTATCGTAGATTTTTTTTAAAGTTTGAAGACTTTCGAGACGTTGCTTAGTTAGATTGCTGTGATCTATTAATGAAATTAGCTGTTGTACCGCTGTTGAAATATCTATGGTATTCTTATTTATCTCGTCAAAGATTTTAATTGGAGTACGTTCTATAATGCTATTACCTCAGTTATTTATATATTATTAACCCCTTTTTCTCTAAGGTATTTAAAAAAGGAGGAATTTCTTTTATATTATTAAAGTTCAAATCTAAAATTTTTAAATTTGTTAAGTTCTCAAGAGATTTTGGTAGCAACTTTAGTGCATTTCCCCATAAGCTTAATATTTCAAGAGATATTGGGAGTTGCCAATCTGGCAACTCAGTAAAATTATTCCAGCTTAAGTTTAATATTTTCAATTTTTTTAGATTACGAAAAGATTCAGGAAGAGTAGATAATTGATTATTCCATAAAGTTAATTCTTCAAGTTTAGAAATTGTTCCAATTGATTCTGGAAGTTCATGCAATTTGTTGTCAAACAAATGCAATGATTCCAAAAAACTAAAAGATCCAATCCATTTAGGAAGAATTCTCAATTTATTTCCTCCTAAACCAATATATCTAAGATCCTTGAGGTTTTTAATCCACTTAGGTAGCTTTTCGATACTATTCAAACCCAGATCTAATCGTCTGATTTTACTTTTTCCTTTAAATGATAATTTAGTGTCTTTTAATTTATTTCCATGTAAGTCTAACACTTCCAAATTAAGTATGTTTTTAATTGTTTTTGGGAGGTTTTTTAAGGAATTTGCTCTTAAATTTAAACTTTTTAGTGAATTTAAAGAACCAATAGAAGCAGGTAAATGCTTCATTTTGTTATATCTTAAATTTAATAATTTTAAGGATTTAAGAGAACCGATGGATGATGGAATTGATTTTATTTTATTGTAGCTTAAATCTAATTTAATTAATGATGTTAGGGAACCAATGGAATCTGGAATTGTAATTAACCGATTAAATTTAAGGTCGAGGTTTTCAAGTGATGTTAAAAATTCGATGAATTCAGGGAATTTATTTAGTATCGTCCATCCAAATATATGGCTACTAACATCAGACAAATCTAATTGAAGAATTAATCCATCTTTAATTTTAAAATTTATTTGCCCAAACTTATTTTCCAAATCTTTTATGATGAAAGAATTTTCTACAATCCTCGAAAGCTTATAACTCGAGAGGTTTTCAAATTCTCCTTTTATATTTAGATCCTGTAAACTTTCTACTATTTTTTTGTTTTTAATTTCTCTTATTCTTTCTATTATCAGCGATTTGGATTGCACTGTATCTATTCTGCCTAATATTTTTGATATCGCTAACAAACATTTTAGAGACTCTTCGTGCTTAAAAGCCCACCTTAACGGTTCGAGAGCATCATTTAGAAATATTTTTTCTATAGTGGAAGCCGCAGCTAAGCGTATAGATTCATTATTATCAGAAATTAGTAAATTTTCTACGAGTTTAAAAACAATATTAGTGTTTGCATTCATTTGAGCTAATATATTAATGCTTTCTATTCTAATACTCAAATTGTCGCTATTTTCTATAATTGAAATTAGTTGATTAATAGCTGAGGTTTTATCCACTTGTTTATTAACATAATTTTTGTTAATAAGATATGGAGATGATTCCATTAATCTTCGAAATATAGTTTTATTTTTTAGATTAATTATTATATTCAATCAAGATTTTACAACTTTATTTTATTTCCTTTATTTGTTTAAATGCAAGTAGTGGTAACTATTCTTTATCTGGTGGATTTCTTCCTAACCACTTCTCGTAGAACGCATCGATATCGGGTAAAAAATTGAATATAATCGGATATCCCGGAGGTACGGCCTCAACATCTAACAGAGTAAAACATTTAGGACAGAAAAATTCTCGGAGTACTTCCCACTCCGGATCGCTTCCCATCATTTTAGGATAAAGTTTTTCGATAGATTCAAATGTGTCCCTTACTCTGATTCTACATTTCAGCTTCCAATTTATCTGATAATCTCCGAATTCATAACCACAATCACATTTAACTATTCTTTCA
>JAUWZR010000229.1 GCA_030615235.1 Promethearchaeota archaeon | reverse complement strand
CCCCAAAAAGTTCAATAAGTCCCTCAAATTTGGATTTACTACCTAAATAGCTATTTAGCGTTTTTTTATCTCTCGAAAGATTCAAGTAATGGCAACCGTAGTGAACAGCAACTTTTAGGTTCCTTAGGTCGAACTTTAAGGTGTTAAGAACATCATTCCGTATAAGATACAAAAAGTCCAAATCATGGACCAGTTTTAGCCTAGGATTTTCTAAAATATTATATATTCCAGGGTATCTTTCCCCATCAACTTTTTTATTAATTGAATTTAAGATATCTTGAGTTTTTACTCTTACTTCAGGGTTTTTTAAAAAATCTCTTCCTCTAAGAAGGGAATTGTAGCATCCGTTACAACTAAAAAAGGCAATTTCTGCCTGTTGATTCATTTCGCTAAGGTTTCTTTCATTAATTGCAGAAAATTGAGCTCTAGTGATAAGATTTCTCTGAAAAAAAGTACCGCTGCAGCATGATTGATTAAGGCACGTACTTGATTCTAATTGAAGTTCTTCTAATAAATCTTGAAACCCCCACCTTACTCCGGGGAAATACTTTTCTAAACATGCATTAAACAAACATAATTTTTTTTCCTTGAAATAATCTAAAGGATTTTCAGGGTATTCCTTTTCAATTTCACATAAATCTAATGCTAAATTATTAAAATGCATTATTTTCCTTTAGTTTTTTTTCTTTTTAATTTCTGCTTCTCTTTACTTGCTTTAAATACGTATTTTATCCGGGCAAAATCGCAAATTATGTTTAATTCGTCAATTCGTTCTTGTGGTAAATTTTCTCCCAATGGTTCTTCTAAAACTGTCCCTTTCGTTAGGAATCTTTCTGACATCTCAACATATTTCCTTAAATCGTTATAACGGGGCCCATAACCTTTTTTAAAAGACTCGTTCCTTAGATTTATAATAAGCAAGGGTATATTGATATTCTCTTTAGGACATACTCGCTTACACCTTTCGCATAAGTAGCAGTGCCATATATCTGAATCTTTCAAAACGCTTTGATCTCCACGCAGAACTTTTTGAATTATTTTTCTACTATTGAATGTGGATACTTTAGCTGCAGGACAATCGCCTACACACTTTCCACAGGAAACACATTGGATAATATTTCTATTTTCATCCACATCTTCTACTAATTCCTTATAGAACGCCCAATTCCAATCCAGCTCGGTGTGATCAGCCATATTTTTAGTCTTTTTTATTATTATTTAGTACATTTCAACTTCTTTGAGAGATTTATTGATCTATAATCATTATTCATTCATTATAAGATTTAATGATTATAAAAATAAATAAAAAAATCGCAGATTTGTAATTTTGTAAAGGTTTTAAGCCACTTTTATCTTTGTTTCAATGCATTTAGATAGTGATTGCAATAAATATATTTAAGTTTTAAAAATAATATATCAAATACATCAGTATAAATTATAAGAGATTAGATTTAGGCAGAAGTCATTAACTTTTCTTTTCTAAGGAGTTTATCTTATGGTTCTATATAAAGACGGAAAAATCTATTTAAAAATAGTTTATTGGGGTATGGGCGCTTCTGGAAAGACTACTATTCTGAAAACGCTATATCGTATAACTAAAGAAAGCAAAAAAGATATTGTCCCAGTTGGTGAGCTCCAAATAATAGAAAAAGCTAGTGGAGCGACACTGTATTTTGATCGCGGTCTCTTTCAATCTACTAAACAAAAAGAAGTCTATTACCGCGTGTACACTGTTGCTGGCCAAAAGGGATTCTCTCCTCTAAGAAAGAAGATTTTCGATAAAACTGATGACCAGACAGATGCAGTTATATTTGTTGTTGATTCACGAACTAAATTTCTTGAAGATAATGTTGAATCTTTACTAGAATTAAAGAACATGGCAAGAAATCGATTAATTAACGAAATTCCTATGATTGTCATGTTAAATAAACAAGATCTCGATGATATTATTGATGAAGAGGATTTCAAACTCATATTAAAAGATGAAAAATTATTATACGAACCAGAAAATAAATTATACATATGGAATCCGTTAATTTATACTTCTTGTGCAATATATGAAAAGAAAAAAGATATTTACCGCAGTTTTCATGAATGTGCTCGTAGATCAGTCCTTTATCATGTTTATGGAGAAGGTAAAGCGCCTACAGAAAGTTATATAACAAAAAATTCCATAAAAGCAATATAAACAGGAATTTCTTCTTAAATCATCAACTGTGTTCAATAAACATCAATTCTTATGAAAAAAAAAGAAAAAAATTCAGTTTTTAGAAAAAATTGTAAATAAAAAATTTTTGTTGATTATATTATTTTTTTGACATTTATAAAATATGTTTAAACTCAATATGCGACTAAGGTTTGTAACAGAAAAATCATTATCAATAAATAGCTATTTAAAGCGTATTTGTTAATCAAATATATAGAGCTTAAAGCTTTTCAAATTAAATTACAGTATAATCTAAAAATGAAGATTTCTCCTTTAAAGGATTAATTAGTAGTTTTAGATGATGTAAGTATTGATCTATAGAAATTTCTCCATTTTTATAGCGCATTGGTAATATTTTAATCAGATAAAAAGGAGTATATTTAACGAATCGAATATCGGTAAAGAGAAAAACAACCCCTTTTGCTTCAAATATGATCTTTTTTTCTAATAATTCTTCAAATAAATCTTCTCTATTATTTAACAAGTTAAGGCTGTCATTTACGGTTAATTCACTTTTTCTTAGAGCTTTTATTAAGTTATAAACATCGTTATCAATCAGTAAACTTACAATTAATTTACTCTCGATTTCTTGGCTACAGTTGTAATTGCTGTAAAATTTTATAATTTCATTCCTAAATTTCTTGGATATCTTTTCATCAATTGTATCATCGGGTAAATTTAATGATGGAATTCTCATATACGATAAGTCACTAATTAAGAAATAACATTCCTTAGTTCCCGGGAGCGATTTCTTAAGAATCAATTTTTCTCGAAGAAATGAAATCAATAGTAAATCGATATTTACAGTAGAAAATCCGTAATCATTTCGGAGAATTTCAATTAACTCGTTTTTAGTAATAACACCATTCCGTAGAATTTGTAATATCGTGAATTTAATTTTTTCTTGAAAAAATGAAATTAAATCCTGGTCATCTAACTTGTTGTAATTTTTAATTGTGCTAAATGCTTCTGAAACAGCTCTAGTAATTTTATCTGTGTTGATAAGCTCTAATAAATTCTTTGTTATTACTGCTAATATGTCAGAGGATATAACATCGCTAACTTTACTCTTTGTCGTAATTATTAAGACAAGAAAATACATTTCTCCTTTGAATTCTTGTGTAACCGATATAGCACTTCGATCTTTTTCTTCTAAAATAAAATCTAATTCTATTAAGGTATTCTCCTTATTTAGCTCGTGTTGCGCCCATATTTTCAGAAAGAGATCCTTCGAAGGATAATCTCCTTCTGGGGGATATTGAATTATAGGTATTGGTCCAGTGCTTTTGTTCCAATGAATTATAATTAAACGTTCCATTATTAGGAGGTGTATATGTAAAGTAAGTTAAAAATATGATTTGTTTTAGAGAATTTGTTTTTATATAATAAAATAAGGAAATCCAGATATAAATTCTATTGGTAAAAGTAGTAGAAGATCATGAAAGATTATGCAGGTTTAGGAGCATAGGATATAGATCTTCAAGATTTTTTAATGTATATGTAAGCATTTCATTCAATTTCTCATCATTTATAAAATCAGGACTTTTAGAAAAACAAGAGATTATTTGATTGGCAAGTGTTTTATCATATTGGCAATACTTTTGATTCTTAACCTTGAATAAAAAATTAAATTCCTCTATTAACCAATCCAAATTCTTTATTGTGTTTTCCTTCAATAAATTTTCATAATCATTGTTGTATAAATACAGAATAAATACCCCTCTTATTATTAAGATTAATACAACTTACTTATGATCCTAGTAAAATGTGTCCTTAAATAATTATGTATGAAATTTTTAAT
>JAUWZR010000023.1 GCA_030615235.1 Promethearchaeota archaeon | reverse complement strand
ATTTCTCCTAATATAAATGCGATACTTTCTTTAAGTGTTTCACTATTCGACTCTAAATTTGAAAATAAAAAATCATAATTAACCCCTTTATTGCTCGAATAAATTTTCTTTACAGCGTCCATTATATAAAACTTCATGTCTATATCAGTGTATTCAAAGCTTATATCCTCAATATTCAAAACATCAAGTAACTCGGGTACAGTAGAAAGATCACCAATTTCTCCTAAAGCTTCAATCGTGGCTACGCTTACTTCGCTGTAAATATTATCTAAGCCTGAAATTAATGAATCTACAGCATCCTTTAACTTTAACTTTCCGACTATGGTGATGACGTTTTTCCTTACGATGAAGTCATCACTTAATAATAATTTGATTACATCTCTGTTAATCTCGGGGCTCAAAAGTCTTAATATCCTAGTTGCAGAGTCGATTAGCTCAATATCTTCGGTTTTTAAGTTTCGAGTAATTTGTTCTAATAATACTGCTTTCTTACGAAGTAAATTGGAAACAACCTCTGGATACTTCACCTTTATATAATCCATATCTTGAAATGAGATATTTATGCTGGATAGTTCATAACCAATTAGTTTGATTATTTCGGATTTATGTTTATTTGAGATGCTCTCGCTCTCTAAATTATCCAGCAATAATGTAATTAGAATTTCAGGTTCAAGCCCCACTAGTTGACTCCTGACATATTCTCTGATGGAACTATATTCAGAACCTAATTCATTAACAAAAATTGATATCTGGGGTTCTTTAAATTTCGTTTTTATTATTGCCTTCAAAACAGCTAATCTAAGGTCAACATCAGTTGATTTCTGTTCTAAAGTCCATTTTAATGGTTTAAGTACTTTTTCATTCTTCAGTTTTCCTAAAGCTTTTGCAGCTTCGCATTTTATATCAATATTGAGTTCAGAAATTAGAATGTTTTCCAATGTAGTAAAACACTCGTTATTTAATTTAGGAATAAATTTTATAATACCGCCAAGAAATTTTATTGCGCTTTTTCTTTTACTGTTATCCTTATATGTTTCAATAATATCTGTTAACATTCCAACGGAATTTTCTAATCCATACTCTTCTCGTTTATCAAATATTTCTTGTGGTGAAAGATTTGAATCTGGCATCATTAATTAGAAATTCCTTTGAATTGTTTTTTGCATTAAATTTGATTATTTTAATTATTAGGTTATACGCTAATAAAAATATTTTCAAAATAATTTATGTTTTAAGTCAAAAATGCTTAATTGTTTGACCTTTTCAAACATTTTTATTACAAAAATGATCCAAAAAAATATTCCATGGCTAAATTTTTTGCTGTTTTTAAAAGTCTATTAACAGCTGATTCTGATATTCCAAAGTGAGTACCTATTTGAACCGCACTTATCTTTTTTGGAGTTTTAAAGAAGCCTTTTTTGGCAGCATATGCAGCTACTTCTTGCTGTCTCTTAGTAAAATTTGGAAATGGGATTGCCGATCTCCATATTGTTTGATCGACCTCATCAATTTTATCCAAATCAGTCATTCCTATGATTTCAAAGTTCTTAGTAAACGAATTAATAACATCGAATAATTTATTCACATATTCATTTTGAGAAATTATATTGATTAAAAGAACTTCTTGGGAAACATGAATAGGAAAAAGGAACGCCCATGGACCTGAATCGACAATCGGAAAGAAACCAGAGGTTTTATTCTGATTCATAATGCAAATTATTTCGTTTCTAGTCTGATTTAATAACTGGAATGATTGAGGATTAAATTTGTTTTTAATATATTTGTCCAGATCCTTAATCAAATTTGGCTTGAACCTTATCCTCTGAAGAGCAAAGAAGTGATTTTGGTCGTATTGGAAAGCGTTTAAAATTTCTATAAATTCAAGATGTTGAAACAAATCTGCAAACCCTACATGTTCTAAAAAATTGCCCGGTATTTGTAATCGTATGATTTTCATTAGAATTTAGCTGCAATGGTAATTTTAGTATATAAATTGTAAAATAAATATAACCTATTATATGTTGCGATCGCAACCATTCGACTATTTAGTAAGTATTAATTCTTATTTACTAGGGATTTTGTTTCAGTTTAGATAATAAAAATAAAATTATAAATTAAATGAGAAGAGTAGTATGAAAGTATTATTAACAGGTGCTTTTGGAAATGTAGGTTTAAGCACTTTAAAGGAGCTGCTGAATAATAATTATAATGTCAGAGTTATTGAAGTTTATAACAGAAAAAACAGAAAAATTGCTAAAAAATTCAAAAATAGAATAGAGATTACTTGGGGTGATCTCAGAAATAAAGAAGATGTCAATACTGCTGTTCAAAATCAAGATATAATAATCCATCTGGCTGCAATTATTCCACCGTTAGCAGATGCTAATCCAGGGTTGGCTGAATCTGTAAATGTTGGAGGCACTAAAAATATACTAGATGCGATCAAGAACCAATTACATAAACCAAAATTGATATTTACATCCTCGGTAGCTGTTTATGGAGATCGCCGATACAATCCATTGATAGAAGTTACCGATCCTCTCGCCCCCAGCAGAGGAGATTATTATGCAATAACCAAAATTTCTGCTGAAAAGTTGATTAGAGAATCGGGTGTAGATTTCGCAATATTTAGATTAACCTACATAACATCTATCGATAAACTTAATATGGATCCTCTAATGTTTCACATGCCTTTAGATACTTCTATCGAAATTTGTGATACTAAAGATGTTGGATTAGCTTTGGTCAGCGCAATTGAGTGTGATGAGGTATGGGGTGAAATTTTCAATTTAGCTGGTGGAGAACAATGTAGAATAACATATAGAGAGTACCTTAACGATATGATGGAGATTTTTGGGTTAGGTAGAAATTTTTTACCTGAAGAAGGATTTGCTGAAAAAAACTTTCATTGTGGCTTTATGAATACCAATAAATCTCAATACCTCCTAAAATACCAAAAGCATACACTTGAAGATTATTATAGAGATGTCAAAAGAAAAATTGGTCCTAAAAAACATTTTATGCCTGCTATTAAATGGTTGATTCGATTACATCTCTTAAAAAGATCGGAACCTTATCGAAGATACAAATTTTTCAGGAAAAAAACTGGAGCGTTTACAATTTCAGAAAATAAACTAATTAGAAAAATCTTAGCATCGAATTTTAATCGAATAGAACTTCTAGAAAAAAAAATAGAAAAGTTAGAAGAACTAACAGCAAATTCTATCGAACGCGAAAAAGAAATCTCAACTGTTAAACAAGTTCAATCAGCTTAATAGAATATTTAGCAGTTGTGAATTTAGCTCCTTTTTTATTTAGGAACAATGTGATGTCTTAGATCGAAGAATTAGCAAGTTTTTTTTTATCATTAATTGGATTATTAGCTTTTACTTATATCGTTAAATAGAAAATAATATAATATATAACATAAAAACTAATTTAAATAATAAATTAAATAAAAATAGTAGATTTTTCGACAAAAAATTCTATAAAATGTCGAAAAATGATAAAGGACGAAATTGTGTTTACTATGAAAAAAAAATACATAATTGAAAAAAATGAGGTGGAGTAAGAAAGAATATGGAAAAATCTGAAAATCATCGGATTAGATACAACGAAACGTCGAACAAACGAATAGGATTCTATGCATGTCAATGAGGAATCAACATAAAAAGAAAAGTAGATTGCGATAAACTCGTTGAATTTGCTAAAGGTTTGGATAATGTCGTGATATCTAAAACTCATCCGTTCCTTTGAACTGAAAGTGGGCAACAAGAAATCATAGATGATATAAATGAGAAAAATCTAGATTGTATTGTTGCTTCCGCTTGAACTCCTCGAACTCACGAACCAATTTATAGAGGTTCTCTTGCTAAAACGGATTTAAACCCCTACCATTTTCAAATGGTCAATGTGAGAGAACATTGTTCTTGGTGTACAGAAGATACTGAAGAGGCATTAAATAAGGCTAAAATCCTTGTTAATAGTGGAATAAATAGAGCAAAAACATTAAAAGCTGTTCCAGTGAGAACTGTTCCCGTCGAAAAAGCCACTCTAGTTGTGGGCGGGGGGATAGCTGGAATGAACGCTGCGCTGGACTTAGCAAACGAAGGAATAAAAGTGTTTCTTGTTGAAAGTAAAACAACAATCGGAGGAAGAATGTCTCAATTAGATAGAACATTCCCTACTGACGACTGTTCGATATGAATCTGTGGTCCTGTTATGCTCGAAGTCAATCGGAATGAAAATATAGAAATTCTCAGCTATAGTGAAGTAAAGCGAGTTGATGGTTACGTTGGAAATTACGATGTGACTGTGGAAAAGAAACCTCGATATGTTAATAATGACTGCAATGGATGCGGGGCTTGTACTGAAGTTTGCCCCATTGTTACTTCAAATTACTTTGACGAACACTTAGGACCACGAAGAGCTATAGACATCGCATTTGGACAAGCCGTTCCATTCTTATATGACATTAATCGTGATGTTTGCGTAGAATGCTTTAGTTGTGTTGAAGCTTGTGAATTAGATGCGATAGATTTTAGTCAAGTGCCTGAAGAAGTCACATTCAAGGTAGGATCAATTATCATAGCGACGGGGTGGGATATCTACGAACCACACGGAGAGTATGGGTACGGAAAGTTTGAAAATGTCGTTACTCAAAACCAACTAGAAAGAATTTTAGCTCCAAATGGGCCATTAGAAGGACATGTTCACAGAATTTCGGACGCTAAGGAACCCGAAGAAATTGTGTTTATTCAATGCGTAGGGAGTCGGGACACAGAAAGACCTTATTGTAGCGGTGTTTGTTGCATGTTAGCCCTAAAAAACGGAAAATTGCTAAAAGAAGAATTTCCAGACGCGAACATTACTATTTGTTATATAGATATGAGAACTAACGAAAAAGGCTTCGAAGAATATTATCAACGGGCAAAACAATCAGACATAAGAATGATTCGGGGAAAAGTTGGCGAATTTTCTGAAGATCCAGAGACTAAAAACGTAAATATCCGAGTATATTCGTCTTTAACTGACGAAATCATTAAAATTAGCGCGGATTTAGTCGTCTTATCTACTGCTGCGTTGCCTTCAAAGGGTACCGAGCAAATTTCTAAGATATTAAATTTAGACGCTGATCGTAATGGGTTCTTAACAGAGTCTCACTTTGGATTAATGCCCCAAGAAACAAAAAAAAAGGGTATTTTCATTGCCGGATTTGCTCAAGGTCCAAAAGATATCTCATATTCAGTTTCTCAAGCTAGAGCGGCCGCAAGTAAGGTAGCTGAATTAACCACCCCTGGTGAAGTAGATATAGAGTTAATAATTGCAGAAGTTTCTAATGATATCTGTATAGCTTGCAAAAGATGTGAAAAATCATGTCCAAAAAACGCAATAACTCTTGTTGACGAAGAAAAAGCTATTGTTGACGAGATTAATTGCGATGGGTGCGGGATCTGCGCCGCTTGTTGTCCAACTTACGCGATAGATATTAGATACTTTAGAGATTATCAATTATTTACTGAAATTGACGGAATGTTAGAAGGAGGTTAAACTAAATGGAGAACAACTTTGAAATTCTGATGTTTGCTTGTTTGAAATGAGGGTATTCTGCCGCTGATCTAGCTGGTGTTTCTCGAATGAAATACACGACCTCAGTCAAAATCATAAAAGTAAGGTGTACGGGAAGAGTTGATGTAAGACACATCTTATATGGGATAAAAGCTGGGGCTGATGGCGTTATGATTGTTGGATGACGACCAAATGAATGCGATTTTAAGCAAGGCAATTTTAATGCTCAAAGACATGTTGATTTAGCCAACAGGATATTGGATTCTAGAGGTTACGGAAACCAAAGAATTAATATGTATTGGTTAAGCGGAGCAGAAGCCGACAAACTAGTTAAAAGCGTTGAAGATGCTTACGAAAAGATAAAGCGTTCTGGACCCAATCCGATAAAGCTCATAGATGCTAAAAAAATAAAGCAAAAAGTAATTACTCCTGTAGGATGATTCCTATAAAGAAATTATAGTTATAGGATGACTTACCTTGCGAAGGAATAGGAGTTTAATAAGATTTTTATTAAATAATAAAATTTATTGTAAATAAAAAAGTAAATGAATGAAATATGGTTCAAGTTGTAAATAGTAATTCATTTAAAGGAATATCTCCCAAGGATTTAATGGAAGCCACATATCAAGCTTCAGGAAACTTTCAAGTTAGAGCTTTTTTTGAAGCTAAAGAAGAAATAATAAAAGCTGGCAAATATTCTGAGGAAAAATTTTATGAAATATTAGATGCTATGATCGATGCTGAAACAGAGCGGAAATTAGTTTTAGAAAAACTGATGGTTAAAAAACCTTTATTTTTAGAAGAAATCGTTAAGGAAATTAAAGATTTTCCCGCTGAGAATGTTATCAGAGATGTCATTTATCTGAAAGAGCAAGGATATATTCAGGAGCATGTAGAGATAAAAACTAAAACAGTCGTTAAAAAAATTAAAGGAGAAGAAAAAGAAGTAGAGGTTAAGGAATACTTTTATAGATATCAATTGAAAGAAATACCAACTGAGCAGTATTTTGAGCCTGTTTCTATAGTTTTCCAGGCTGGTGTATGTTGTCAATGTGGATGGTGTTCATCAGTTTGTCCTGTGAATGCAGTTGAAGTCACTGCTGATACTCTTGAAATTGACAGAGATATTTGCATGAAATGCGGGTTGTGTTTCTCGGTCTGTCCTCGTTCTTTTTCAATAGATCAAGCTAACGAAAACATTAAAAAGTTAGACAAATCTTTAAAATGGTCTGACAAAACTGGAGCTTATATTAACGCTTACTCAGCATCAACGACCAAAGATAATATTAAGAAAGTTCGTCAAGATGGTGGTATTGTAACTTCTATTTTAGAATATCTTTTAGATAATAATCTTGTTGATGCAATTGTAGCTGTGCAGCATTCTGAAGAATTGTGGAGACCAGAACCTGTAATAGTAGAAAATGTGAAAGATTTATATAAAACGGGTGGAACTAAATATGCAAACTCGCCTTCTTTAACAATCATAGATCAATGTAAGAAGTACGAGAAAATAGCTTTCGTAGGAGTGCCTTGCATGATGAAAGCTATAGAAAAGGGGTCAATGTTTCCAAGTGGGTTACCATTTTTTAAAAATATAAAATACAAGATCGGGCTTTTTTGTATGGAATCATTTCCTTACGACAGAATAATTAATTTAGCTAAAGAACAGTTTGACAAGGACATAAACGAACTGACCAAAATGAATATTGGAGGCGGTAAATTTATAATAAATCTGAAATCTGGAGAACAAATGGACGTACCCCTCAAAGAAGTGCAAAAATACGCTCGCGATAATTGTCATTTTTGTGAAGATCTAACATCAGATTACGCCGACATTTCTGTAGGATCGATTGGGTCGCAAGATGGATGGTCTTCTGTAATAACGAGATCGAAAGATGCAGATAAACTATATAATGATATAGTTAAAGCAGGATTAATCGAATCTAAGAGTTTGAAGGATGTGAAGCCCGGACAATTTCTAGTAGAAAAAATTGGGGGAATTAAACGAAAAAAATGTAAATCAATAAATTTGAAAGAGAATCAAAATGGACACTAAATCGTTTCAAGATTTAATAAAGGAAGTACACGATAGAGGCATTTGTCAAGAATGTGGAGGCTGTGTAAGTTTTTGTAGCTCAGCAGACTATAATATTATTGGATTTATAGACCAATATTCTCCTCCAGAATACATTAACAAGGATAAATGCCTTGAATGTGGAATATGTTACTATATTTGTCCACAAACACATATTTTAGACGAAAGTCTCAATAATACATATAAATTCTCTGAATTTTCTTCTATGCCAGTTGGACACTATGAGGAAATATATTCATGTCAAGCTACCGATGAAGAGTTCTTAGAATATGGAACAGATGGCGGTGTAGTGAACTCAATAATAAATTATTTGATAGAAAAAAAAATGGTTGATGGAGCAATTGTTTCGAGAACTGATGCACCTTTTTCCAGAGAAGCAACTTTTGCTGATAATAAACCTGATTTAATAAGATATTCTGGAACTAAATTGGATATTTCGTCTCAATTAGACGAGATACAGAAGTTTAGTACATATACCCATTCAATTCCAGAATTAAATCATTATAAATTCAAAAAATTAGCAGTAGTGGGTACTCCATGCCAATTATATACGATTAGATGTATGCAAGACTTAGGAGTGACTCCTTCTGAAAATGTTGAGATATGCCTTGGTTTATTTTGTTATGAAAACTTCTTTTTTGAAAAATCGCAGATAGAGAAGTTTGTGAAAGATTTTAACATCAAACTTTCTGATATTAAAAAAATTAATATTAAAGAAGACGTTATTTTTAAATTAATAGATGATGGAATTGGGGAAAAAATAATCCACATTCCATTTAATCATCTGAAGAATTATATGCGTCCAGCTTGTAACGCTTGTAATGATTTCACTAATGTTTATGCGGATATTTCATTTGGGGGTTTAGGTTCGGCTGATAAATATACTACTGTTATTACTCGAACTGAAAAAGGAAAGAAACTATTTTCCCAAGTTCTCGATGCTGGAATAATTAAGTGCGCAGATTTAGATTCAAGTAAGAAAAAGACTATGATTGAGTTGATTTCGCAATTTTCTCAATCAAAAATAAAAAGAAAAGAAGAATTTATGAAGAATTTATAGTAGAGAGGAGTAAATTATAACAGAATCAAAAAAAGATTTCAAGAAAAAAGGGGTCCCAGATGACACCTCAGAATATCTTGATAAAATTTATAATCCTGATTTAAGAAGTATCTTAAGGAGATGCTATCAATGTGGTCGTTGTAGTGGTGTTTGTCAATTAAGCAAAGTCCAGACATATACACCTAGCAGAATTATTCAACTCATCCTAGAAGGTTTTGAAGAAAAAGTACTAGAGAGCGAGACCTTTTGGGATTGTTTAACTTGCAATCAATGCTTAAAAGATTGTCCAGAAAACATTAACTATGCTGAATTAGTAAGGATGGCTCGATATAAAATAAGACAATCAGCGAAAAAGAATGTTGATGAGTTGATTGCACATAAAGGAGTTTACACTACGATCACCGAAATAATGAGCCAACCTTATATTAATCCAGATAGATCTCTCGAGTGGGTACCTAAAAACATAAAAATTGCTGATAAAGGCAGTGTTTTGTATTATGTGGGGTGTATTCCTTATTTTAATTATGAATTTGATAAAATAGATGTTATAGCATTAAGCACCTTACAGATAATAAGTAAAATCGAAAAAGAACCAATAGTTTTATTCAAAGAAGAAATCTGCTGTGGACATGATGTCTACTGGGGGCAAGGAAAATTAGAAATATTTATTGAGTTAGCAAAGAAAAATATTAAAATGTTTGAGAAAGCAGGCATCTCTACTATTGTTACTGCCTGTGCCGAATGTTATCGAACCTTCAAAGTCGATTATCCAAAACTATTTGAAGATTTTAGCCAAAAATTTGAAGTAAAACATATCATAGAGTATGTTTACGAAATGTGGAAAAAAGGCAAAATTGAATTTATAGGTAAGAATGAGTCTGAGGAGGGAATATCGTTTACCTATCATGACCCCTGTAGGTTAAGTAGATTTTTACCCGAAAATAACGCCATTACTGATAATACGCGGGAAATTTTTAAGGAATTCAAAAAGTTAGGATATAGTTTTAACGAAATGGAGCATAATAAATCAAACTCCTTGTGTTGCGGTGTGAACTCTTGGATGAATTGTAACGAAAAATCAAAAGCCCTTAGGTACAAAAGAATGCTTGAAGCTAAATCTGCAGGCAGTATTATGTTAACTTCTTGCCCAAAATGTAAAATTCACCTTTCGTGCTTACAAGATGATTACGAGGACATTTCTTCAATCGAAATATCAGATTTCTCAGAGTTTTTAGTAAATCATATTAAAGTTATTGATTCCAATAAGAATAGTGAGGTGGAAAAATAATGGAAGGAGCTGTATTGGTCATTGGAGCGGGTATAGCAGGCATCCAAACCTCCTTAGATTTAACTGAACTCGGGTTAAAAGTGTATCTCGTAGAAAAAACGCCTTCGATAGGTGGACGGATGGCCCAGCTTGATAAAACTTTTCCGACAAACGATTGCAGCCTCTGTATCCTTGCACCGAAAATGGTCGAAGTGTTTAGAAATCCAAACATCGAATTAATGACTTATCACGAAGTTACAAGCATATCAGGAGAAGCTGGTAATTTTGATGTTACCGTTTTAAAGAAACCAAGGTATGTCGATGATGAAAAGTGTAAAGGGTGCGGAGATTGCGCAACAAAATGCCCCAAAATACAAGTACCGAACATATTTGACATGAATCTTGGTAAACGGAAGTCAGTGTATATTCCATTTCCTCAGGCAGTCCCTCCGATATATGTAATCGATCCAGAGTTGTGTTTAAAGCTAACTAAAGGAGTTTGTGGCGTTTGCGAAAAAGTTTGCGAAGCAAAAGCAATTGACTTTGAGCAAAAACCGCAAGAAATCAATATAAAAGTAGGCGCAGTTGTAGTAGCTACTGGTTTCGATATGCCTGCGGATGAATTATCTCCAAGATGGGGATATCGATTTCAAAATGTAGTAAGCGCATTAGAATATGAAAGGATATTATGTGCGTCGGGTCCATTTGGAGGTCATGTTCTAAGACTTAGCGATGAAGAAGAACCTGAAAATATAGCGTTTATTCAATGTGCAGGATCAAGAGATTTACATGAAGATGTCCCTTACTGTTCAAGCGTTTGTTGTATGTATACTGCGAAGGAAGCTATAATAACTGTCGAACACTCACAAAATGCTAAATGCTTTGTTTTTAGACACGACATCAGAGCGTATGGTAAAAACTTTTATGAATTTACCCAAAGAGCTCAAGATGAATATGGTGTAAAGTATTTTCAAACGAAAATAAGCACCATCCAAGAGGATCCAGAAACCAACGATTTGATTATTCATTACGAGGATTTGAAAACTGGAAAGTTTAACGATTTTCGGGCAAATTTAGTTGTTTTAGCAACACCACTGGTCCCTAAAAAAGACATAGGTGAATTAGCTACAATTCTTGATGTTGAGCTAGACAAATACGAATTCTTTAAAGAGAAGTCTTATTTCAATAAAAGCTTATCGTCAAGGGAAGGGATTTTCTTATGTGGATTTTGTCAAGGCCCAATGGACATTCCAGAAACTGTCGCTGACGCAAGTGGCGTAGCCTCTCAGGTAGCTACTTTACTCAATTCCGCTAAATTTACTCAAGTAAGAGAAAAAGAATTTGACGTAGCAGAAAAAGAAGTTAAGCCTTCTGATGAACCGAGAATAGGTGTACTTATTTGTCATTGTGGGATCAACATCGGTAAATATGTTGATGTTCCCAATGTTAGAGATTATATAAAATCGATGCCAAATGTAGTTTATTGTGAAGATAATTTATATTCATGCAGTTCTGATTCTCAAGAACTGATTAAAGAAAAAATCAAGGAACATAATCTTAATAGATTTATCGTAGCATCTTGCACTCCAAGAACTCACGAACCTTTATTCCAAGAAACGTGTCAGGAAGCCGGACTAAATAAATACTTGTTCGAAATGGTAAACATTAGAGATCAATGTTCTTGGGTTCACATGACTGAAAAAGAAGCCGCTACTGACAAATCTATGGATTTAATCAGAATGGCAATATCAAAATCCAGATTAATTAAACCTCAAAAAGAAGAGAAAATTGCTGTTATTCCTACAGCTCTAGTAATAGGTGGGGGTATTTCAGGAATGACTGCGTCCTTAGAATTAGCTAATCAAGGGTTTAAAACATATATAATAGAAAAAGAAAAGAAGCTCGGAGGAAATTTAAACAATTTAAACATACTTTATCCCATCCAAGAGGATGCTTCTATCTTTTTGAACGAAATAGTTGGCAAAGTTGAAAGTAATAACAACATTGAAGTTCATCTTGAGTCAACTATCAACAATGTCATAGGGTATATCGGAAATTACGACATTTCTATTAATGACTCTAAAAATGATGTACTAGAGCTAAAAACTGGAGCGATAATTGTAGCTACAGGCGGTCAAGAATTTAAGCCTAACGGATTATTTCAGTACGACGGTAAAAATAAACAAGTAATGACTCAACTCGAACTGGAGCAGAAATTACAAAATACGGATAAAGCGTGGCTTGAAAAATTAAAACGCGTTACTTTCATTTTATGCGCTGGTGCTAGACAGAAAGAAGGTATAACCTATTGTTCTAACGTATGCTGTGGAACATCAATCAAAAACATTAATATCCTCAAAGAACTGAACCCTAATCTCGAAATTGTCGTGTTATATAGAGATTTTCAAATGGCTAAAAAAGAATTTGAAGAATATTACCGTAATCGAAGAAAAGACGCAATGTTTTTACGATACGATTTAGACCAAATGCCAAAAGTAACTAACATAGGTAAATCACCTGAAAAATATAAAGTAAATGTATTTGATACTAATTTACAAGATAATCTGGATTTTGAAACCGATTTAATTGTCTTAGCTACACCTATGGTTCCGGCAGACAACCTAAAGGAATTAGCAATGATGCTCAAAGTACCTCTAGATAGAACAGGATTCTTTCTAGAGGCCCATGTTAAACTGAGACCCTTAGATTTTGCTACGGATGGAATATTTCTCTGTGGCGTAGCACAGTGGCCAAAAAACATACAAGACTCTATATCACAAGCAAGTGGAGCCGCCGGTCGAGCAAGTAGATTTCTGAGCGCAGGAGAAATAACCACTTCTGGTTTGGTAGCAGAAGTCACTCAAAGTAAATGTATTGGTTGTGGAGATTGTGAAGAAATATGTCCTTATAAAGCAATTGAATTAGTAGAAACTACGAAAGAATTCGAGGATGTATCAATTATCATAAAAAAATCATCAATAAACTCAGCTTTGTGTAAAGGATGCGGTACTTGTGCGGCAACTTGCCCTGTAGGCGCTATATCCGTCAAACACTACGACTTCGATCAAATTAACGCAATGATTGATTCTTATCTTTTAGAAAAAGTAAAAAACGGAGGAAGCACCTAGTTATGACTGAAACTAAAAAAAAACTTAAGAAGACCAAAGATTTTGAACCTGATCTATTAGTTTTTTGTTGTAATTGGTGTAGTTATGCGGGAGCTGATTTAGCAGGAGTATCAAGGTTTCAATATCCTCCAAACATTAGAGTTATTCGCGTGATGTGCTCGGGGAGAATTGATCCTTCCTTTGTTCTAAAAGCTCTTAAAGATGGCGCAGATGGAGTGCTAATTAGCGGATGCCATATTGGTGATTGTCACTACATTTCGGGCAATGAATATGCGTTAGAACGATTTGAAAAAATGCATAAAATTCTCATTAAACAACTTGGTATAAATGAAAATCGTGTGCGATTAGAATGGGTCTCTGCTTCTGAAGGAAAAAGGTTTGCAGAATTAATTACAGAATTCACAAACCAAATAAAGGAATTAGGCCCACTAAAAAATTAAAATATTTATTGATTTCTATTTTACTAATATCTTTCTTACTCTTTTTCTAGTTATGGAAGTTTTTTTGCTAGCTTAGTTAGAATTGTTAATGCAATTATTAATGTTAAAGAAATTACTAAAATTACTCCATATACTAAGGATATCCCTCCAGAATTAAAAAATGGTTCAAGAGTTATAGTAACGAAAGCAATTCCAATAAATTGTCCTGCTGTAGTTAAACCGGCTAGAGCTCCTCTCCTTTCTTGAGATAATATTTGACTATAGTACATGAGAGAAGTAAATAATAATCCTCCTGCGAAGCCCATAAAGATCAAACCCGTAGTGGTTAAAGCAAGGGCTTCAAAACTATTATTTCCAAATATAACTAAAATGATGTCAGCTATAATAAGTGAAATCAATGCAATAGACAAAGTAACCTTAATTCCTCTCTTCTTAATCGTTATCCCCGCGATGTTTGCAGATACGAAACCCATGATCCCATACAGTAATAGAACGACACCTGAAATATTTTCAGGAATTTCATTCGTAAACGAATGCGAAGTCCATATAATCGATGCAATAGAAGTATGGGAAACCAAAAAAGCTGACAAAATCAATAGTAATACTATAGGTCTTCGAATTTCTATCCCCATGTGTGAGAAAAATACTCGGATTTCCATTTCTGATGTAAATTTTGGTTGGCTTCTTTTTAGACTAAAGATTATTACGAAACTTATACCTGTAATAACTACAAAAATTATGTAAAGATATCTCCACCCTATTATTAATATTTGTCCAGCTAGTAAAGGGCCAACACCTACTGCCAAATTAGCAACAGCACCAAGTAATCCGATTTTTTTAGAAACTTTAGGTCCCGGGGTTATATCTGTAATTAACGCTATTAAAACTGGATTTACAAAACCAAAACCAATTCCACCTAATACATTAGCTAAAATAAAGATTTCTAGGGAGAACGATAAAGAAGCTAGAATCATTCCCATTCCAAAAATTGACAGTCCTAGTAAAATAACGGTGTATCTTCCCTTCACATCTGAAATTGCCCCTGAAAATAATTGCACGAAGGCAAATGGGAACATAAACGAAGGGATTGTTATTAACAACTCACTTGGTGAAACAGTAAATTCAGTGGACAGCACTCCAAATAAGACAAGAATGACATTACCCGTTAAAGGACCTAGCGCAAAAAGCAAATAAATAATAAATTCCACCAATGATGAAGCCTTAACTCGTTCCTGTCTTTTTATATCATCTTGTTCAGCGTTCATAATGAGATTCACCTGCTTATTTTAGGAATAATCTATATTTAATTGATGAATGATATATAATCTTTCTTAGTTAAAGATAAAAAAAAAAGGAAAAAATTATTTAGATTTAATATACTTGAACCACAATTTGAGAGAAAAATGTGGTTACCATGATTACAAACAGAATAACACCGGCTAGAATAAGATATATTCTTCGTGTTTTTTCATCAAATTTATCGTTTAGAGCAAAGCTCAAAAACGCTATAGCGATAAAGAACATGCCTACATTGACTCCAATCCGAGAGATATTTCCAAGAATAATTACCTGATATTCCATCCAATATCTGATTAAAATCGCTCTTTCAGCCTTTACAATATAATCATTGTACCCGTATAATCCTTGCATGTAATTCATTTCGTTTTGTTGGTTTTCTAATGATAGCCATGTAGCAGCATTATCTGCAATAGATTTACTAATCATGAGTATGGTACCAAAAATGATTGCTATTAATAATCCGTATATAAGGAATTTAGTAGCTCTTTCTTTATTCATTACTGGTAACATATCAAATATCCCTACCTTTCTTTCTTCTGTCCCCATTTTTGATCACCTTAGATAATTTGCTTTTAAAATTGATATTAATGCTAACGCAGCATAAGCAACTAGAATGATTGCTCCTACAATTATTAAAATATTATTCAAAGTTTCTCCTGGGCCATCGGTTTTTATGCTAATATCAAAATATACATCTGTTTCTGAAGCTGGACCTGAATTAGTACCATAAACAATTATGTAATAATCACCTGGCCAAGATATTAACGAATCACCTACTCTATGTCCCATAAATTCGATATAGAAATAGATCCCATCGTTAGGCAAGGATAATGCTGTAGCATCGTCAGTACTTCCGGCAGGCGATGCCCCCCATCCAAATTCAGAATAAACAAACCATAAACCAGAAATTCCGCTTGGAATTCCGCTTGGGGTACCATTCAAACTGTACGCTCGATCATACACGCTCTTAGCAATTATTTTTATGGTAACACTTGAATTCGTATAGAATTCTGAAATCTCCACTATGAGTTTTTGATCTTTACTTAAAGTTACCGGATGAGCGAACGCTTCTGCAATTCCATTATTACTATTTTCTTGGATGAGTTGTTCTTTCTTGTCGTAAATTGTCATTTTATCAAAAAATAATCCTATTATTGGACCAAGTATCAAACACGCTATACTTATACCTATTATTATGTAAGCGGTTCTTTTTTTCAAAAGACGACTCATTTTTAACATGTATACACCTTTAAAGTTTTCAATTATTTTAGTTAGATTAAATTAAGTTTAAATTAGGTAAATTCGAAATAAAAAGTTGCTTTCAATTTTTATTAACGGATGAATTATACTAAAATCTAAATACTGATTTAAGAAAAAAATCTTTAGAATTATTAGGTTTATAAGAAAAAGCTAAAGTAATAAATATATTGAGAAATGTACAACATGCGAGATAAATTAACTACAAATTTAGATATAAATATTAAAAGTGTTAATTTAAGGTTGATTTAATATAGTGAAAATAGATAACTCTTATGCTGGCTACATGTATAATGTGATAGATACGATCTGTACGAAGTTTGGATCAAGATATTCTTGTAGCGAGGCTGAAAAGAACGCTAATATTTGGATAAAGAAAGAACTTGACCAATTTTGCGACGAAACCTTCATCGATGAGTTTGAAACGCGACCTGCGATGTATCCCCAAGGCTTTATTAAGGTAGCTGGACTTTTAAGTGGGATATCTCCTTTATTTATCCCTTTGATTTTCCCATTTCCGATACTATCTTTTATTTTTGTAATTCTTGGTATAGTAATACTCTATAGCGAGTTATTTTTGATGAAAGGATGGATTGGATTTCTATTTAAGACTAAAAAATCTACTAATGTATTCGGAATAATAAAACCTACAGGAGAAGTTAAATTTCGCATCATTTTCGAAGGGCATACTGATAGTGCAAAAGAAATGAATATTGCGAGTTATAAGCTCCGAGCGCGCCAAATAATAGGGAGAGTAGGACTTTACTTTTTATTTCACACAATAATTTTTTCGCTATGGAAATTTATAGCTCAATTAGTTTCAGGACTCTCTATCGCAATATTGAATTGGGGAATACTTTCTATAACAGTGCTGGATCTTATTTATTTTATTTCACTTATTTTCATATATCCTTTATTCATCTTATTATTAAAAGGCTTCTTGGGAAAAAAGGTCGTTTTAGGAGCAAACGATAACTTATCCGCCACTGCCGTTGCTGTAGCAATAGGGAAGCACCTAAGTGAAAATAGACCAAAGAACGTTGAAGTATGGATAGGATCACAAGGAAGCGAAGAAGTAGGTGATAAAGGAGCTAAAGCTTTCGTTGAGAAATATGGTAAATTAGGAGTTCTTGATAATTCTTATACCGTGGTGTTAGAATGTTGTGGAGCAGCAGAGGATATGTTCTTAATTGAAAAAGATATGCATC
>JAUWZR010000038.1 GCA_030615235.1 Promethearchaeota archaeon | reverse complement strand
TTTATGAATAGAACTTTTTCGTTCGAATATTCTAATAGCTCACTTATGATATAAGGTCCTAAACCGTCATCACTTAATTTCTCTTCTCCAATCCCCATAAAAACTAAGCTTTTAACGCCGATAAGTCTATTTAAGAGTTTTGCATATAAATCTTCCATGGTTAGATGATAAATTGCTTAATTGAACATTAATTTTTGCAATTCTATCAAAAAAAATAAATCCATATAAACTCTGAAGCAGGATTAAAGTGTAGATTTTGATTCTTTTTTATTTCATTAAAGAGATTTTAAATATATTTCATACTTTTTCGTAAGATTTCCTTTATAATAAGGCTTCCCACCTACTTTTTGTTGAAACTCTTTATTATTTTTTAATTTCCAATTTTCATAGGCCTTGGTTATTTTTCCACCATATATAAGATTCTTCCCTGTCAATTTTTTATAAATTTCAGTTTCCAAATTTAATGGTGTTAAGTTTTCAATAGTTGTTTTCTTTTTATCTACAGTGTCTTTAACAATAGGACTTCTAACCGTAGATTTTTTGACTTTAGGCTTTTTAGGTGGAGTTTTTTTAGAAACAGGCTTATTAATGAGATTATTTAAGTATAAAGCATATTTTTTTGTAAGATTTCCTTTATAGTAAGGCTTCCCACCTACTTTTTGTTGAAAATCATTATGATTTTTTAATTTCCAATTTTCAAAGGCCTTAGTTTTTCTTCCACCATAAATAGGATTCTTCCCTGTCAATTTTTTATAAATTTTTGCCTCCATACTTAACGGTGTTAAGATTTTAATGGTTGCTTTCTTTTTATCTACAGCATCTTTAGCAATAGGTCTTCTAACTGCAGATTTTTTGACTTTAGGCTTTTTAGGTAGAGCTTTTTTAGAAACAGGTTTTTTGTTGAGTTTATTTAAGTATAAATCATATTTCTGAGTGATTTTTCCCTTGTAGTATGGAAAACCACCTGTCTTCTCCCGAAACTCTTTATGAACTCTCATTTTCCATTTTTGAAATGTTTTCGTTTCACTCCCAGTCCATATGGCATTTTTCTTAGTTATTTTCTCATAAGTTTCAACTTCTGATTTGAATGTGTTTAGCTTTTTAGGGGGTTCTGTTTTTTTTACTTTTTTGGGTGCTTTTGGTTTGAATCTATTGATAATTTCCATTATTTCGTGACATTCAAAGACATTTCCTTTATTATCACTAAAATATGGAAGATCAAAACTATTTAAATAAATGGCAAAATCGAAGTAATTAGTATGATCAATCTCAGGACCCATATATTGAGCAGTAAAGACGATTACATTCTTGTCTTTAGAGATATTGATGTTATTTCTTCTATATTCAGAGTATTGATAAAGAGAGATTTTTTCAAAATCAGTAATGGAAGATAATAAATTAATCTGAGCTTTAGATTTTATTTGAACATCGTACTCTTCATACTTTTTATTATTAATAATAGCATTGAGAACAATTAAGGAATATTCTTCTTCTGAACCAAGGGTCATCTCTAAGAGAGCTTTTACAAATTGTTTTATATGATCCCATTCAGACGCATAAGCAATTCCAATGATTTCCTTAGGTATACTTTCAAACATGGCTTATTACGTAAGAAAGATTATAAAATGTTATCAATTATAAACCTTTCATCTACTTGTAAAAAATAAAACTAATGTTTCTTATATATTTGGGTAAATCCTAAACTTTATATTGATCAAGCCTATCAACAATAAAAAACAAAAGATTAAATCTTAAATTAAATAGAAATTTTAGTTAATTTTTTTTTTTACTCTTCTTTTTTCTTAATATGCTATTGAAAGAGAAAAATATCATTATTACCGGGAGCGGGAGAGGGATTGGAAGATCTATTGCTATTGCCTGTGCAAAAGAAGGTGCTAATTTAGGATTAATTTCAAGAACTCTCGATGAATTAAATAAAGTTAAAGATGAAATTCTTAAATTAAGAACTGGAGTAAAAGTATCAGTTAAAACTGCTGATGTAACTAATTATGAAGAAATTGAGGGCGCATTTAAGGCATTTCATGAAGATCTAGGAGAATTCAATGGAGTGATTGCTAACGCAGGTTATTCTAGGATGTGGAATAGCCATGAATTTGATAGCAACAAATTTTCTGAGATAATGACTATCAATGTATCTGGCGTATTTTTTGCTTTTAAAGCGGCTTATCCGTATCTTAAAAAAAATGATAAGAATAATAAATCAAGATTCATTATCACTGGAAGCGCAGCGTTTACTAATCCTATGCCAAAGCTAGCTGCCTATACAGCAAGTAAATATGCCGTAGTAGGATTACAAAATGCGTTAGCATTAGAATATAAAAAAGAAAACATTACCTTTAACATGGTTCTACCTACTCAAGTAGATACACGCATGTTGAGAGGAGGTAAGGCAGGAGATGGAAACAAACCTCCAAACGTCATGAACCCCAAGGAGCTTAACGAATACTACTTATTTCTCCTGAGTGATAAAGCAAATAAAACTGATAACGCACTGATTTTTACTAGCGATTTTGGAGAAATAAGAAATCTATTATCTAAGACTCCTCCCCTAAAACGAGAAAATTGGGAAGTTTTTAAACCATACTTAGAAGAAAATGCACCCAAAATCTATTCTAACATTAGGAAACTTGGAAAATTAGTAGATTTTATAATAAATTCTATTGAATAATTAACTCAATAAATCTTACCTCAATATATGGAGTTTAGTTCATTTAAAGCGTTAAATTCATTAATTATTAACTGCTAGGTTATAATAGAATATGAATGAAACACCAAATGAAAAGGTCGAAAAAGTACAGTTCGAGGGAGTAATTGACCACGAAAAGGTTATTATTACTGATAAGGATTGCACTGAAGAGTTTTATAGGAATTCATACATTGGCACGCTCGAATTGAATAACGAGGGTGGAGAAATATTAGTTTTAGGACCTTTAGAAGTTCTATTATTGTGTGAAAGAAATCGGATTTTATTGTATAAAAATAATGAAAGGAATAATGATCTATACGATTTTGAGGGTTTACTAACATATTTCTCGCAATTTGATGATAAATTATGGCGAAAGTACATTATTTACATGGATTTGCGAAAAAGGGGGTATATTGTAAGAACAGGATATGGAGAAGGGATAGATTTTCTGGTGTACAAACGTGGGGCTGATTTTGAAAAAGATTCAGCTAAATTCTTGATATATCCGATATTTGAGGGTTCTCCTATAGATTTAAGGGAATTGGATAAAATGTCTCGCGTAGCTATGAGCTCTCGTAAGGATCTCATTGTAGCTACCGTCGATCGGCTAAGTAAGCCAATATATTATAGTGTGAATAAATTTGAAATTATGAATAAAGTGGAGAAAATCGAAGACTGAAATGTCAAACAAATATGCATGTGATACTTCTGTTATATTTAATGGTCTCGTCTTAAATTTAATTACAGATGGAGAATTGGGGGAAAAACCCGAAATTTATATTCCCAATGTGGTTGTTGCAGAGGTTGAATATCGTACAAATATTCAAAAAGAAATAGGATTCTATGGTTTAAATGTATTAAAAGAATTACGAAAATTGCATCAGGAAGAGAAAGTAACACTTAAAATTGTGGGAAAAAGACCAACAAGGGAGGAAATTAAAATGAGTCCGGGAGGGGAACTTGATGCGCTTATTAGAAAATCTGCTTTAGAACACGGCGCCACTTTAATTACAGCAGATAGAATACAGGGAGATGTAGGAATTTTCGAAGGGATCCAAATAATGTATGTAAAGGAAAAATTTTTTCCAAAAGAATCTGACCCTTCCTCTCTTAAATTACTAGAATTTTTCGATGAAACCACAATGAGCGTGCATCTAAAACAAGGATTACCTCCTTATGCCAAGAAAGGGAGCCCAGGAAATTGGCATTTAGAAAAAATTGGCGACGAACTATTATCTACTAAACTTATTGAAGAATTAGCAATCGAAATAATAGAGATGGTTAGGGAAGACGATCACTCATTTATAGAAATTGAGAAACACGGCGTTATAGTTGCCCAGTTGAGAGAATTTAGGATAGTTCTGACCAGACCTCCTTTTTCAAAAGACATTGAGATAACTGCTGTTCATCCACTTGTTACGCTTTCATTGAAGGACTATTCAATTGATTCAAAATTAAATAAGAGATTGCAAAAAGCAGAAGGCATTTTAGTAGCTGGTGCTCCTGGGGCAGGCAAGAGCACCTTCTCAGCAGCTCTAGCAAATTATTATTTAGAACGAGGAAAAGTTGTTAAAACGCTAGAAAGTGTTCGAGATTTACAAGTAAAACCTGAAATTACGCAATATACCAAATTGGAGGGAAGTCTTGAAAATTCAGCGGACATTTTACTCTTGGTTAGACCAGATTTCACGATTTTTGACGAAGTACGCACTACAAAAGATTTTCAGATCTACGCTGATTTTCGTTTATCTGGAGTTGGAATGGTTGGAGTTGTTCATTCTTCATCAGCTATCGACGCAATACAGCGCTTTATTGGTCGTATAGAGCTTGGTATGCTTCCATCAATTATTGATACAATCATATTTATTGAAGGAGGGGATATCTCTGCCGTTTTGATTATAAAAATGACAGTTAAAGTACCACATGGATTTAGGGACAAAGATTTGGCACGACCCGTTGTTGAAGTTAGAGATTTTAGAACAGCTCGTCTTTCATATGAGATTTATTCTTTTGGTCAAGATATAGTCATTAATCCAATTAACCCTATAGAACCTAAGGGCTCTTTTAGGCGTGAGGAGCAATTAAAAGAAGAATTCTTGAGAGAAAAAAAAAGGAATAAAAAAATTGAGTTAGATATTAAAGTTAGCAAGCAAAAGATATTAATAAAAGCAGATCCAGTATACGCTAGTAGTAATATTATTGTTTTTGCAGATGATCACGAAATCTTTACGGGGTCATTGAGTCGATCAGGCAATATGACGCTTTCTCTCTCAAATAAAGAAGGTAGAAAGCTTCTTAAAGAATACGACAGAGATAAGTATATTTTTGGAATTTTAAAATAGATTCTATAAAAATACTCATTCTGGTTATTTGGCTAAAGCAATTCGGGCTCTCTCTATATCATCTACTCCGATAACTATTTTATTATTCTCAGCAAAATAGATCAAGTCAATATTCACGCCTAAATTACCTATCTTGCGTGCCATTTTCCCTCCTGTCCCTGGCTTTCCCGCTATATTACTGAAGTCTTGAACGAGAACTTCACGAACACCACTAATCTCAAATCCTGCTTCTTCAAGTACAAAGCGTGCAACAGTTTCATCTTCAACCAAAATATGTACAACAGCCTCATCTTTTAGGGGAATTCCACATAATCCTTCCATATTTATACCATTTTTGCCTAGAATTTCCCCCATATCAGCTAGAGCTCCGGGACGATTTTCCAAAATAACAGCTATATCTTTCATTTTATGTTTTCTCTTATTTTTAATTATTTTATTTATAAAATTGATTCTTGGGTTATTTTTTTCTAATGTTTAATTATGTCATCTCCATATTTAAGTTTTCTTTTAAAATCACATAATTTTAGATACTATACTCTTTTTATGTAGTAGAAAAAGGAATAGAAGAATTTAATGCCAAAGTTTCTCTTGTATTTTCAAAACTCATTTTAATAGATTAATTTTTTTTAGATAAATAAGACCATCTAGAGTGAATATTGGACGCCACCACGGTAAATCTTGATACACGATTTTTAAACCTCCACCCTCTTGAAAAAAACTTATTAAATGATCTGCTTCATGTTTCAATAAACTACTGCTAATGTGTTAATTAATTGGTGTTCATCATTTCTTTTACTTTCATAACAATTTTGGGAAGAATATCTCCAATTTGATCAAAGAACCTCAAATCAGCGTCACTATCGTACGGAGTTTCGCCCTTGTTAAGAATAATTAATTTGGCACCATTTCTCCAAGCAATTCCAGGCATATTTGCGGCGGGGGTCACAACTAAAGAAGAGCCGATTACAAAGAAAACGTCGGCACTTTGGGACTTTCTCATAGATTCTTCAAGTTCGTCCATTGGTAGAGGATCCCCAAAATTGACAATACTTGAAATAAGCCTTCCACTACAATTTGGACATTCAGGTTGATTATTCCGGATCTGATTTGTTCTATAACCTTGACCCCACTTTTTTTTATCCCATCCTGCCTCTTCAAACGTCAATTTTTTTCCACACTCCAAGCATTTCATAAAATAATGATTTCCATGAAGTTCTGCTAGCTTTTCAAAAGGGATTCCAGATTTAGCGTGAAGTCCATCTACATTTTGAGAAATTAAATAACTGATTTTACCCAAATTCAATAGGTCTACTATAGCATAATGCCCTTGATTTGGTTTAACTTGATCCCATGGCACGGACTTAGGAGGGGGTAAACCCTTATCACGACGAGTCCATACTCCATTTGGACCTCTAAAATCAGGTAACCCACTTTCAGTAGAAATTCCAGCACCAGTGAATATGACAAGATTGTTAGATTCATAAATCCATTTAGCGGCTAAATCTATTTTTTCATCCAATTCCATATAAATATGAAGCATTTTTGAAAATAAAAATATATTTCATTTGCTTTAAGCTATAATATTTGCTCTTTTCAGTTAAAATATTGATGCTTTTATCTATAGTTACCAGTTACTTTATAAAGGTAAATTCTAATTCTTTTTTAGGTATAGAATTTTATTAGATCTTTATATTCATTTAGGTTGAAGTATTACTAGGATAAATTAGGTAGGATATATCTTGACATATGCGTTAAATTTTAATAGAGAGAAAATTTCCTCAAGACAAATTGACTATGCAAGAGTAAATTTTAAACCCGAACAACAAAAGCTAATTAAAATAATCTCAGACCTCATTTGCGAACAAATAGAAATCCCCGAATTAGCAATGCGTTGTACAACATGGTATGCCCTAAGTGATTGGCAGAAAATGAAAAACAAAACGATTTCAGAAATTGCAGATATGTCAATAACAGAAAAGTTAACGACATTTAAAGAAATATTCAACATAGGAAAAGATCGATTAAAAGAAATTCTATCATACCCAAAAGAGCAAAGTGAATTACTCCTTGATATCGCCTTTGAAAGGGCATTTAAGTATTATCTCCAACACCTTCATAGAATTCAGAGATAATAACTCAATTTAATTTTTCTTAAATCCTTTTTTTGTCAAGAATTTGAATTAAATCAATGAGGTTGTTTTCTAACTCGTAAAATTTTATCTTATCGTAAGCTTCTTCTATGTCTTTTAGAGTTGCTATATGATGAGAATCAGTACCTATTGAAACTAATATGTTTCTTTCTTTCAACTGGTTAAAAAAAGAGCTGTATTTCTGAGAATAAAATTGAGAATAGCTTGAATTAAATTCAAAAAAAATTTGATATTGTGATAAAAAATCAATAAGTATGTTCATGCCATTAATAACGAAAAACGAAGGATCGAAATGTGCGAGACCTATTAAAGGAAAATTCTTAGAGTTTTTAGTTTTTCTTTTCCAATAGTTAATAATTTTTTTAATAAAGGAAATCCCTTCAATGTTTTCTAGATATTCAAATAATAATATATCAAATTTAGTAGGCGAGATAGTATTAATAATGAATTTTTCTGTACTACTTAAGTCAATTTCTATTCCCTTAAAAAGAGTCATCTGTCTTTCTTCATCAAGAAGATATTTTTGAAATTGATCAATTTCATCTAAGTACATTTCCATTTTATCGAGACTGTTAAGATTAGGGATTACATCGGCTTTCCAAGAATTTGTAAAGTGATCCGTGATGCATATATAATCTAAACCCTTATCAAGGGCAGTTGAAACTATTTGAAATATAGAATTTCTTCCATCAGAGTATTTAGAATGAATATGTAAATTTAACTTGGGCAATTCCATTTTCTTAAAATGATATTATACCGTATTATAAAAATTTTAATTCTCAGCTGATTAAATTCCAAGCGATTTTATTTCTTTACTTCGGTACCAGGACAATATGCCACATATGACAAGAATTAAACCAAAAATAAATAAGATTATTACAAAAAGCGTTGATCCCGCCAAACTAGGAATATTGGAAACACTAGTTCCAATATTGAGAATAATATCTTGGATAGCAAAACTTTGATTTAATAACATAAAGACAATTATTAGTAGCACACCACCAGCGCTAAATTGTAAAAGAGCTATCAGTAAATTTATGTAATGAATAATATTGGATCTTTTTTTACCCAAATCTATAATCTGAGCACTCCCAATATTAATTGCGACTTTTTCCTTATCTATAAATTTGACATAATAATAAGCCAATTCTCTTAAAGGCAATAAATCAAAAATAACTGTAATGATTATGAAAACACACACAATTATTAACATTCTATTAATAAATATTAACTCTGGAGAAATATCCGAAAAATTGTTAATAACCCATATAAAAAGACCCAATATGAGTGAAAAGAAAAATTTTATCCCTGTTAACGTCAAATGGATTGACGGTTTGTCACTTATCACCACCAATTGGTAAGCAAAACCTATTATTAAGATGATTAACCCTAAAATCAACGCTGGAGGGGAGATTAATATGCCCAGTACAACTGCAAAAGCTAGGAAGCATATAAAAAGAAAAATCGGTAATATTGGAAAGAAAGGGGCCTTAAATGGACGATCTAATTCCTTTCTTTTGCGTCTTAGTTTTACAGCAGCATAATTTACGAATGCAAGTGCAAAAAAATAGATGAAATTAGTAATTTCGGCAGTTAATCCAATACCAGCAAAAATCGTGAAAAGGAGAGTCAAAATCACAGATATAAGTAATCCAAAAACTGGCATATCAGATTTTGTCTTTTTTTCTCTTATTTTTTCAGGAAAAAATCGATCTCTTGCTAAAGCGGTAATAACACTAACTGCAGATCCTAATGCCGCATTTGTAGCTATTAAGGTTGAAATAATAGCGGCTATAACCATGATAAAAAACCCAAATGGTCCAATCATGCTCTCAAATACATCCGCTAACAACGCAGGATTTTCACTTAAACTTGTAGGATTTTCTAGAAGATCTATTAACACGACAAATGTAATTGAGAGGTATATAACAATTGTTATTAAAATTGCATATATAATAGTTTTAGGAATATTTTTTGAAGGATTTTTTAAATTTGGGTTGAGATATGCTAAATTTGAAGTTATTGAGGTAAATAATATAAATAATAATAAAAAAGCGGGTATTATGCCTTCAAATTTTATCTGGGGCAACGCAAATGTTGGATTGGTATATGGTGCTACAATTAATCCTGAAACTATAAAGAACGCTAACAATGCGAGTAAAATGAATGTGAATAATAATAATGTTCTAATCGCTATTTTCTGAGTTCTAAAAATAACTAAGCTTGTTAATAGAATTGGTAAAATTGATATTAATGTTAAAACGGTACTAGAAATCGGTATGTTAATTTTAGCAAAAACTTCATTAAACACTATAGCAAAAGTTTGGGCCGAAAAAGCGCACATAGCAACATTTGCAATCCATAAAAAAAAGCCAATTATAAAAGCTAAGAACCCCCCTATTCCTTCTTTTCCAAAGTTATACGCACCACCCGCCATAGGTAAGCTCGTTGAGAGTTCAGCGTAATTCAACCCCGTGAAGAATATTAGAATTCCACCTAATAATAGGCTTAATAGTAAACCCGATCCAGCAATATCAATCCCCTCTCCTAACAATACGAAAATGGAACCACCAATTCCACATCCTATACCATATACTACCGCTTGGGACAATTTTAGTGTTCTTTGAGACAGAACTTCCTTGGGTTTGGTTTCGCTCAATTTTCTTTTTAGAATTTATTATTTTATAATTAAAAGACCTTATTCCCAATAAAGCATCCAATTACGATTTCTCCAAATGAAAGATTCCACTAACAACTGAGAAGACTCCCGCTATTATAAGTATGATAAAAAGCAATATTTCAATATCAGTGAAATTTAATATTCCCGTAAGACCTAAAACCACTAATATTATTATAAGAATTCCTACACCAATAAGAATCCCACCAAAAAATTTTGATAATCTGTAAACCAATGAGAGAAACTCTAAGCGATGAATTCTACTTTCTTTGTCTCGAATTTCTTCCTCTTGAGTGTCGAGCTCTAGTTTTAACTTTTGAAGAAGTTGTTTCGCATCATTTGTGGTTTGATCTATTACTTCTTTAGATTTTTCAAGTTTCTCATGCTCTTTATTCATATATTTTAATTTTTCGTTGAGAGAATTCATTCTTTCCTCCCTTTCAACGTACTCTAGATTAGAAGCATCAATATTTTTTTTGAGATCTTCTAATCTTGTCTCATTAGCTTTTATTAGGTTTTCTTTACTTAAAATCTGTTCATCAATAGAAGCGATCATATCATTATGCTGTTGAATTTTTGATTCTATATCAATTAAATGCTCTTGTTTCTCAGAAAGTTGAATTTTGTATTTTGCAATTAGTTCTTCGTACGTTTCTCTTTGTTTTTCCATTTCAGGAAAACCATCTTTATAATCTTCTATGTTTTTTTCTATAATTTTAATGCGAGTTTCATTTTTCTCAATTTGCTCGGATAAAAGCTTTTTCTCTTCTTCTTTAGCTTCAATTTCGTTGTTTGTATGATCTAATTCAAATTTATTTTTACCAATTGAAACTTTAAGAGTCTCATTTTCAGCCGTTAGACTCTTGATTTTTTTCTCTAGAGCTTCGGCAGTTTCTCCTTGTCTCTCAAGTAAAGACTCTTTCTCTTGAATTTCATTATTTAGTTTGACAATCTTCGAGCGAAATTCTTCTTGATTAGAAATTTTCTCTTTAACACTATCTGTAAGTACAATTAAATCAACCTGTCTAGTTTCAAAGGTATTTACTAATTGCTCATTATTCCTTAAGAGTTCCTTATACTCCTCCTCTAAAGTATTCTTACTTTCCTTAATAATCTCAAAACGTTCCTCTAAATTTTGCATATCTTCATTTTTTTGATTATATCTCTCTTCAAGTGCTTTAATGGTCTCCTCAATCGCAGTTAAATACTCTTCCTTATCATCAATTTTTGCTTGAGTCGACTCTAATTTTACTTGAGCTTCTCGAATTTCTTCGCTTAATTTCTCATGTTTCCTCTCCTTTTTCTCCGGTTCAGACTCACCATTTTTAATAGTGTCAGAGATGTTTTCAATGCTATCTTCAAATGTTCTAAGTTTCTTATCAATGAGATCTCTGGAATTTTTAGCTTTTGTTAAGTATTCTTTATCTATTTTTTCAATGTCTTTTTCAGACTTATCTTCTGCTTTTTCCGTTTCCTCTTTGATCTCGTCAGTCATATTATAGTTTTATTTTAGGATTTTTAGAATTTCATTTAATAAAAGGAGAATTGGGAATCTATAATTTAATATTTATTACAATTCAAAAAATTGGCTTTTTTTTGTTCAACTAAATGTTGATACAAATAAAAATTCATTTTCTACAACTCACTTATTTCTTTATAAAATATACTTATTACAAATATTTAAACTTTTGAGTTTATTTTCTTTTGGGGCTATTTCATCTCTATTTCAAGCATTAAGTTTATATAGGAGTATCTATAAAAAGATAAAAAATTGATACATGTAAAAATTATTCAACTAAATTATTTTAATATAAGAAATCAAATAATAATTATTAAGTTAATTTCGTCTAATTTTTATCGCGTTATGTTATGATTGACCTAGAACTAGGAATTTATCCTATAATTATATCTCCGAACATTGGGAACCCAATTTTACTTAACATGAAAAAAAATAAACAAAAAGCTCAGTTTCCAATTAAGAATTTATCGTTCGAAGCCCTCATTATTGCTTCCAAATCCCATTCAACTAAAAACATTTTGGAGCATTTTCACCTAAATTTATTTATACAACCAATTTTAAAAGAGAGTGGCGATTTTGAGAAGAGAAGAGGAAACTTAATCGACTTACATTTAGTTCAAATCGAAAAAATCGAAAAATTAGATTTCAGAGATCAACCCATTTTAGAAGGAGAGAATTGTATTGTATGGGATATCTACAATTGTGTATTTCAATTTGACGATGTATTTGGAAAAAGAAAAGAACTCTATAAAATTAAGTTAGAAATTCGTGACATCTTAACAATTGAGAAAATACTAAAAAGTGTTGATAGAGATTTTCTTTTATTTGATATTGTACATGATATCCCTAATTTAACCGAGAATAAGATAAATTACCATAGCATCGCTATTTTTAATAAAAATTGGAATGATTTCAGTTTCATTCACGCTACTGACTTTCACATTGCTCGAAGAAATGACTTCATCTTAAATTATTTAAAAGATAATGTAAGGTCTAAGATCGCACAATGTGGAACTAATGAGAAAAAAAAAAAGAAAATAGATAAATTTGTTCTCACAAGAGATTTCGAATTTAAAGAAGAGTTTCAAGAAGAACGATACAACGATTTAAGAAAAGCAAAATATAACTTTAATTCCAATTTGAGAAAGTTAATCAATTTTGCAAACACAAAATCCTCGCAAAGAAATTTAGATTTCATGTTAATAACTGGGGATTTAATAGATTACCTGAATATCGCAAGAGGTAATTATCAATATAAGAATAATTTTCTTGTTTTGTTAGATATTTTGCTTGGAAGGAATAAAGGATTGGAAAAGCCACCATTTTTGGGTTCTGATGAAGAATATATTAATTCACAAGAAATTATGGTTCCAATTTTTACAACGGTTGGAAACCACGATTATCGAAAAGGACACTATGGAATGCGTTATGGTCAAATTCATAAAATTTTCGGGATGACTCATTCAGATGTAAAGGGATATTATGATACTGAATTCTTTAATATTTTCACTACGCTTAGGTCTAGAGATAAATATTTGAAAGATTATTTTAGATATATCAATCCTAACCTTAATTTTAATCTTAAAATAGGAGACCATTATAATTTTATATTCCTTGATACAGGGCAAGATTCTGTAGCTGACATTCACGATCTGTTGAAGGGTGGCCCCAGTACAAAAGGGATTAAAGAGTATCAAGTAGATTTATTGCGCGCATATATTAGATTGGCTCATAACCAGAAAGTTGTCGTAGTTATGCATACACCTCCAGTCTCCCCAAATCTTAGCCGATACAAGAGGAGGAAATACAAAAGGAGATTTAATATACGAAATCGCCGTTTGGAGTGGTCAGATTTCTACGAGAGCAATTTAAAAAAGTACGACGGAACGGGAAGGTTGGACAAAATCCTAAACCTTAAATACCAAACAATAATGTATAATTGGTCGACTTTATTAAAGATTTTTACTGGTTCAGATAAGATTATCAGAAGAAAAGTAGATATTGTTATGTGCGGTCACACCCACACCTTAAAGGAGTATCGTTTGAAAGAAGCTAAACAAACTGAGCGCATCAACTTCGGTTTTTGGTTTTTCCCGATTTACATCGAAGTTCCTTGCGAAGTCTACACCTCAAGATATAGGGATAAGTTAAAGGATTTTAAAAACCACCTCGATTTGAAAACATGGTTTGATGCTAATAAGCCCTTTGTGTTTCAAACGCAAGCAGTTGGTCCCCTTTCGGCTAAATTTAAATTTAAACCCCCAGGATTTAGATTCTATACTATTAAGAATGATCAAATAATCAGTGCTAAAATATATTCTCTACATTTATTATGATTTTAAGCACTTTCCATTAATTTCATTGCTTCTTCATATGTGGTGTTAGCCATTGGTCCAAAACATTGCACTTTTAAGGCACCAACAGCGTTAGCAAATTTTCCTATCATCTTTAAATCCCACCCTGCTAAATTTCCAACTATAAAAGCACCATCAAATGAGTCTCCTGCTCCAGTAGGATCAATTTCTTCTACTTCAAAACCTTCTATTTTTAATCCATTCGTTTCTTCTGAAGAATATATTGTGCAACCATCTTTTCCTTGTTTAAAGACTACTATTTTGGGTCCCATTTCTAGCAATTTTTTACAAGCTTTTTCAGCACCTTTAATACCAGCTAACATTTCTGCTTCTTCTCCACTTGGGAATAATATAGTAGTTTTGTCTAATACTGGTTTAGATATTTCTATAATC
>JAUWZR010000175.1 GCA_030615235.1 Promethearchaeota archaeon | reverse complement strand
TAGAAAAACCAACAGTACACCAGGTATCTTTTGCAATTTTATTTAGTATTTCTATATCCCTAGTTATCAAGTTTGATTTTGTAGCGATATTTACCGGATATTTATGTTTTTCTATTACTTTTAGAATTTTTAGAGTATTTTTAACTTCTAATTCAATTGGTTGGTATGCGTCGCAAACACCGCCTGGACCTATTACGTCTGGTAGTAGCGTTCGGGATCTTTTTATTCTTTGGTCTAAAATGTTATCTATATTTGATTTCACGATTACTTCTGTTTCAAAATCCTGACTTAAATAATACCTCTGGCTTCTAGCATCGCAATATATACAAGTATGAGCACATCCAGAGTAAGGATTTATGGTATATCGACACCAAAACCAAGAATCTGGATACTTTAACTTATTTAGCGCCGTCTTAAATTCTCTATGGATAATTTTAAAGTTCTTCGTCATCTTAAAGTAAAAATTATTAGTAAAGCTCAATAATACAAGAATAAATATAAGATTAGTTGTTTCTTCTGTAATTAATTTAACTAGAAGGAAAAATGAGAAAAAACGCCCGTTATAATTATTTTTAATTAAGTGATTAAAAAATGGAAATAGAAATGGAATGCCGAAAAATGGGCGCTTTTTCTAATAAAAGATATAACAATGAGTATTTATAAATAATAGCCCAATTATAATACTCTTAAAACTCTGTTATTATTTTTTATTAAAAAATCGAGATATTTTTAATAAATATGAAAAAAAAAAGGAAATAGGTTATCTACTCATTTGAGAGGAGGATTTATAAGATTTTTTTATAAAATAGTGTAAATCTTAAAGTCGAAAATATTTTCGAGCTTATCTATTATTTTATAAATTTTTAAAGTTTTTAGAAATTCAGACTTTAGGATCACAAATATCTTCATCTTACCTACAAATTTATATTAGATTTTTTCGTGAAATCATCGTTTCACGATCTGTTTCTATATTAATTTAGAAACCATTAAAAAAAGTGCGCCCTCCGGGAATTGAACCCGGGTCCTCGGGTTGGAAACCCGAGATTCTAACCACTATACTAAGAGCGCGATGTAAGAACAAGAACTGTATTTAAAGATTTTTTTAATGTAGAAATAAAGATAAATTTGTTAAATGTAATTATTAACGATTTAAAAAAAACTTTCTGATACATATCGTCATAAAATATCGTTAGCAATTTCATAGAGAGTTATAACTCTACTTAAAGCAACCCACGCATCTAGCGAATAATCAGAAATGGATACTAGTCTATTACTAAGTTCCAAAATTTCATCCGCAAAAAAACCTTTTTGAAAACAACCAACTATGACAATATAATCTTTTGCTAATTCATTATCAAATAATAGGAGGGGATTTTCCGCAAGTTCTCCTTTACTAGAAAAAATAATAACTTCCTTCTTATCAATGGAATTTACTAATTCATTTAAACTGCCTTTAAATTCTGAAATTAATTGGAGATTGTCAATTTTTATTTCATCTTCTATTAGCAGCTTCGCCATTAAACCTTTAAATCTATTATAATTTCTGGCGATTTTTAAATCCGAGTTTATTTCAAATATTTTATCTTCGAATGTATGAAGGTATATTTTGAGATTACCACTTTTATTGACGATTGACCCTAGAGCATTAAGAAGGCAAGCGTGAGTGATATCGGGGCGCCCTCTTTTTTCAACATCTTTTAGTCTAACCATAGCGGAATGGTGAATTGCGTTATCAAGGAGTTTAGAAGGATAAGAATCCTTCTTTAAATTTTTTTGAATGGCAGGATGATTCCTAATATCTGATGGGATGAGTTCTAACCCGCATTCTGCTAAAATTACTGTTAATGGCATTATACTTAAAGGCGATTCTAATTTTTATTTCAAATATTACTTGATCTTGATAAAATATCGTGTTGTATGATTACAATCTAAACACGTTGATGATACATGAGAACCTTTACCCTTTGAATGAATTCTGGTTCTGTTATTAATACCGGGGTAGAGAAGCCTCTTACATTTGTGACAAATTCTTTTTTTCCATATCGAAGGAATTTGAATCTTTGCTCTTTGTGCATATCTTCTTGCTAAATATATATATCTATTAGCTAATTCTCTATTTTGCGGGAATGTATCATGTGCTTTCTGAAGTAAATATTGCATCCTAGTATCTGCTATTCGTTTGATGACACCCTTATTTCTCCTTTTAGTTTTCACCATTGTGGATACTTTATATTATATTTAATTCCCTTTTTTGATTTTTTTCAACGATATAATAATTGTTTTTCCTCTGATATCCAATAAGTAAGAATTTGTGGAATTTAATATTTGTTCAGCAATAACTCGGATATTTGTTTTTGTTGCGATTGATTTTAACATCTTAATTTTGATTATTTTATATTTCTTGAGTAAATGCTGTACATGCATTATAAATTCTCCAGTAATTCCCTTCTTCCCTAATGTAGCGTGTGGTGGTGATAACAATACTTTTTTAAACTCGTTTTGATGACTCATTGCCGTAAATTACTACTATTACCATAAAATTTTTAATCTACTTAATCTTTTTAAATGTATCATATAATATTAAAATTCTTGGTGTAATAATTATTAGCATATATATCGTTGAACCAGAGAAGCTTATTAAAACATTAGCAGAAAAACTAAGAGAATTTCCCGAAATCAACCCACCCGAGGGATCCGAATTTTGGAAGACTGCATTTTTTAAGGAATTAGCTCCTATCGATCACGAGAATTTCTGGTATATTAGATGTGCCTCACTTTTAAGAAAGGTAAAGAAATTTGGTCCAGTTGGGGTAAACAAACTCAGAAAATACTACGGAGGAAAAAATAGAAAAGGTCCAGGTCGACACCATAGCGCTAAAGGGAGCGGAAAGATTATAAGGGTCGCATTGCAGCAGTTAGAGGATGCTAATCTAATAATGAAGCAGGATAGGGATGGTAGAATAACTACACCAGAAGGAATTAGCCTTCTAGAAAGAACCGCCTATGGGATTTTAAGAAAATAATTTAAACAAATAAAAATTCTTGGAATTTAACTTTGAGCGACGAGGAAGAATTAGAAGCTATTAGGAGAAGGAAATTAGAGCAATTAAAACAGCAGGCAGTTCAACAACAATTAGCAGAACAACAACAGCAACAATTTACCAACCAAAAATACCAAATAATGCGAAAAATATTAAGTCAAGAAGGCCGTCAACGATTAGAAAACATTAGAATAGTCAAACCACAATTTGCTGAGCAGATTGAATTACAATTAATCCAATTATTCCAATCTGGAAGATTACGTGGAGCTACACCGTTACCTGATAAAGAGTTCAAAAGAATTTTAGAAAAAATTACAGCAGGTAGCAAAAAAGAATATAATATTAAAAAATAAATTATGAGATTAAGAAAATGGCACGCAATAAAGATTTACCCTCAAAATTACGAAGAGCTAAGAGGATGAACCAAAGTCGTTCAGTTCCAAACTGGGTTGCCCGGAGAACCGGGGGAAAAGTTAGATCAAGCCCTTATTCTAGAAGAGAATGGCGAAATACTAGGTTAAAGAGAGATTAAGCATGGCAAAAAAAAAACCAAAAGAAATCAGTTTAGACGATTTAGAAGACGAATTAGCCGATACTGAAGAAGAAATTGAAGAAGAAATTGAAGAAATTGAAGAATTTAGTTTAGATGATATATCTGAAGAAGAGGAAGTTAGCGAAGTTTTTGAAGAGGAACTTGAGGAATTAGAAGAAATAGAAGAAGAAAAACCCCCCGAAGAAGAAATTATAGACGAAAGAATATACATAATACCATTAGCTAAGGCACGTCGAGGTCCAAGGAATAAATGGGCTAAAAAAGCGATTAGATACCTTAGAGAATTTATGGAGAGACATTTTAAACCAGAATCTTTAATCATATCGCAAGAAGTTAACGAGAAGATCTGGTCAAGAGGAATCCAAAAACCTCCCAGAAAAATCAAAATTAGAGCAACAAAGAACATTGACGGACTAGTAGTGTGCTATCTGGCAGAATAAGTTATTAATCTCGAAATCTTCTTACAACTTGTTTTAAAAATTTAGAATTTTTTATGGTCTTTGTCTTTTAATATTTACCTTTTTTACTTAACATATTAAATTTAAATTTATTGATATTAATTCAAAAAGGTGATGAATTATTGCGGATTTATCTTTGATTAAATTTTATTTTTCAAAAGACCTACAAATAATAAACAGAGATGAAGCAAAAAAAAGGGTCCTCGAAAATGGAGGCATCATTAGGGAAGAAATTTCTAACGATTTGTGGTATTTAGTTACAAGCAATCCAGATGCTAGTTCTAAAAGGTTTGAAAAAGCCAGAAATCTTGGTGTAACTTTTATCGATGAGCTTGATTTTTTGAAAATGATTGACTAGTTTTATAATAGTTTACTTTATTCGTTCTTCTCAGTTAGTCTTTTTTTTTTAAAAATTAATATACTGTATGTGTACTACTCATATTGACTAACAAATAGGCGTCTTATGCCCGAATGCATGACTGATGCAGTTTTCTTCTTACAAATCATAATTGACTTAGGCTTTGTGATGAGATTTGCTATAAAATGAAATTTTAAATGGTTTGTAGTAGACTTATTAATTCTATGTATTTTTAATAAAATATTTATGGTTATGACTTTATCCAACACATACAAATAAGTTAGTTTTGGTAAATGATGATTTATTGTTGTTATTATGATCCAAATATTGCTGATAAAACTAATAAAATATATTAAATTTCAGATGGAAAATTTATCAACTAATCGTTGTAAAGAAGTTAAAAAATTATAATAAGGGTAAATCAATAAATATCATTATAATGGTAAATCCTCTTTCTTTTCCCTTACTCAAGCAATCAATGCAAGGTTTTGGAAATAATTTTATTAAAAATTGTAAAAAGTGCGGTTCTGATAGATTTGATTCAATTTTAGATTATATTTTTAAAAAAGATAGCGAAATTTGCTTACACTGTCGAACTCAAGCAAAAATATTTAAATTTGTCATACTAAGATGGCTTTCTCTTAATAAAAACGATTCCCAGACATTTGAACAATTTGCTACAAATATAACCCTTCGCAAGGTATTAAAGAATATTTTTAAGGGATTTGCATATTTCGGTTTTAAAATACCTTTCGTAACAGGTGCACCACTAAGCGTCGTCTGGAACTATACAAAAAAATGTAATTTAAAATGTTCCCACTGCTTTTCAGATTCTACATTTAATCAAAAATCAAAAAACGAGCTTACAACCGAAGAAGCGAAAATGGTTATTGATATTTTAGCAGCAAATGATGTTGTTACAGTTAATTTTTGCGGTGGAGAACCATTATCTCGTGATGATTTGCTCGAAGTTATGAACTATGCTCAAATAAATGATATTTATCCTTCTTTATCTACTAATGCTAC
>JAUWZR010000199.1 GCA_030615235.1 Promethearchaeota archaeon | reverse complement strand
TTTGTTCCTCGGAGTAAAGCTAAAGCAGTAACAAGGCGAACTTCTTTAGTTGATGGTAGAATGTATGCTGAACTGAAGAAAACTGGGACGATTATTCAAACCCCAACTACGAAAAAATATTATTGTATAAGTTGCGCTGTTCATAGCCATCAAGTTAGTCAACGAAGTAAAGCTTCAAGAAAATTTTAAGTTATATATTTACAGCTTTAAAGAAAGAGGGCAACGAATATACAATTTCGCATTCATTTACCTCTACAACTTCGATAATCGCTCTAATTAAATAAGTATCTCTCAACACTTCGCTTGGGTTGTATATTTTAACTTTTGAAGTTGGTCTCAATTTTAATGTGTAATTCTCAGCGATGCCTATAACATTTTCATCAGTTTTTAGAATAATGCCTAATAAACCCAATTCATAGTGAGAAACTATGAAAAGATATTTGGAAGTTTTAGCGCTTTTTAGCTTCTCAAAATGAACTACTTCTAAGTAATCTTCTTGGAGCTCTTTGGGAAGTTTGATATAAGAGATGACCTTTTTTTTCCCAGAAATGTAAGGGAATGGCGTGTAGAACAGAACATTAAAACTAGAAATTTTCTTGATTTGCTCGTTATATTTCTCAACATCTTTCACTGAATACGCTTTACTAAGCAAAACATCTAATTTATCAACCATAATATCTTCAGTTGAATATCCATTGAGGACAGTAGCAATATATGCTCGCTTTAATTTTTCTATTAATATATCGCTTCTAATTTTTAATTTATAATCAATACTAATCTCTAACGCCTCATTGTAGAGATTTGCTGCCAGTTGGGAATGGCCAAGAGCTAAAAAATAATCGCCTAACTCGCTAAAAACGATAATAGCATCTAGGAAATTCTTTTCCATATCCATAGCGGAAATTTCATCCATAATCGCCATAGCAGTCTCACTATCTTCTCCTTTAATATAAAGAGCAATAGCTTTTCCAATAGCGCATTTAAGTTTAAGTCTTTCATCGTTATGTATGTCAGCGAGCTCTTCTGTAAAGTTATACGCCATAATCGCATTATTATATAACCCATGAAATAATAGGATTAACGCTTTTACATAGTTTAAAGTTAAACAAGTTTGATGATTATGGATTATAGTGGCAAATAATGCTGCTCTTTCTAAGGAATCAATAGCCGTATTTACTCTTCCCAAAGAAACTAGAAGAAATGCTCTTAGGAATTCCATCTTAGAAATCTCGCTACAGATTAACTTTTCAACGATTTCGTAATCTTTCAAATTATTTAATTGACCTGAAGCAATCTGCAATAGTGAAATCAAGAAACCATTACCTTTCTTTAAAAATGTTACAGCGTTCTTAGAATCGTGCTTTTCAATTGCCTTGCGAGCTTGCTTTAGATATTCACGAGAAATTTTTAAGTTTTCAAGGAAATTTAGTATCCCCGTTATTAACTCTTCTTCACTATTTGCTAGATTTTGGTTTTCAATAAATTTTTCGCAAATAGTAATTTCTTGTTCGTATTTGCTTGATCCTATTTCAAATTTAACGGGACCTTTTTGGCTATCAATAAAGTGTGCATCTTGAGTTATTATAGAGTCTTGAGTCACACTAATTGCCTTCTCTATTAACCATGTTATTTTTTCTTCAGCAGGATAAATTTTAGAACGTTCTATCATATAGGATAAAGTGTAGTTTAAACTTTTTTTCCAAATAGTTTTAAAATAACTCCGTAACTGTTTATTGGAAATCGTTCGGTGAATTTTTAGTAAAAAGCTGGAGAGCGATAAAATATTGATCTTCCCCTTGAAGAATAAATTAGCATTTTTGACAAGTTTGAAATCATCAGAAACTAAATGTATAGTGAGACCTTGATCGTTATTCAGTAATTTTTGAGAGAGAGATAACAACGATAAATCAGGATCTTGAGCAGGAAACCGAATGCCTTGCTTACTTAGATCATTTTTAATAGTTTCTATTTCAGAATCAGTTATTTCTTCAACATGTATTATTTTTTGGAATTTTTCACGGAACGTATGGGGTGCTTTAATTTCATCAAAAACAATTGCACTCATGTAATACTGAAAACCTAAATCCGAGGCAACGCTATCAAGGTTTCTAAGCACATTTCTAGCTCTAATCGAGTTCAGACAAATAAAGAAATTTGCATCAAAAACTATGATTTCATTCTTTTGTGACATAATTACTTAAAACATCTCCTTTCTTCAAAAGCTAATCTTTAATCTATTAACACATTTTAGATATTAATGATATTATTAAATCTCTAGTATTTTTCAAGTTCTTAGAATCTGTGATTAAAAATGAAAGTTATTAGTGTGATCGGATACTCTGGAAGTGGAAAGACTCATTTAATTCAATTTATTATCGAGAAATTTAAAACCGAATTTAACCTTGAAGTTAGCGTTGTAAAAAACATACACGAACATAGAATCGATGAAGAAGGAAAAGATTCGTTTAAATTTTCTGAAGCTGGTGCGGTTTTTTCTGTTATTAAAAATAAATTTAATCAAAACGCTATTTATCTCAATAAAAAAATCAGCTTAGATGCTTTAATAAATTGGCTCAATAAAAGCCCATATAAAGTAGATCTTATAATTATTGAGGGTTTTAGAAATGTATCGTATCCTACTATTTTATGTGTAAAAGAGTTACAGGATATTGATGACCAATTAAACAAAAGTGTTAAATTGATATCAGGTTTAATCACTATAAATAATTTCAGCGAGGAAAGAGAATTTCAGATACCTATTTTTAGTATACAACAAAATTTTAAAAGATTTACTAAAATTTTTAATATACCTTAGAAGTTAATAGATTTAATCATCATTCTCCCAAAAACCTGCGAGTTGTTGACAAACAAAATCGATATCTTGTAGATTTTCGAGGAGTTTAGTATCTTTAATAAAATAATTTCTTAATATCAAATATATCTCCGTCTTATTGTCATCATTTTTTATTAAATCACGAATTTTCGATATAAAAGTGATAATTGGAGTTATAAGTCCTTTGATTATCCACTCCTCGAATATTATCTGCTCTGTTGACGACTGAAAATTAAACGTAACAACAAATCTAACAATATCTTCATATCGATAGAAATATTTTTCAGGTATCTCAATTTTGAAATTTTTTAAATCCTTTAATAAAGCGTCCTTATTCATGCTTATAATGTAATCAGGCCATACATCGTCTGAAACATTCAAATCACTAAAAATAAATAACTCTAATACCCTCAATGCGATATTTTTACCAATATATCTACTTCTTGGGTCGATAAAGTTTTTGGACGCTTGGCTTGGAAGTTTTCTGAGAAAGATTTTGTCAATCAGTGTATAAAGCATTCTACAAACATGATCTATCACTATTTTAAAATTTAATAGTTTATTACTCGGATTTTCTTCTAAAGTCTTATTTTCAATCTCAATCAAACGCGATATACTCGAATTCAAACTGAGTAAAAACGCTTTAAAGAAATCATAATTAAGTTGGGAGATTTCTTTATTAAATATTTTCTTAAAAAAGATATCTGGGTTCTCGATGTTTGTCAAAATCGAGAGATTATCTAAAAACTCTTGGACTTCGTTAATTGTGTTAGCATTGATTACATTTTCGGTTTTAGAATTAAAATCATTTAATTTTGCTTTGAATTCATCGGGTAAAAATAAGAGATCGCTCACTTCTAAAGCTTCTAAACTCCCACTTCCAAAATAATATTTTGTATATAGCAGAAATAAATTAAATTGAGATTTTTGGGAGGGTAAATTGTTTGCTTGAAATGTTGAATACAGCGTAGATTTTTTGTCAATTTGATTAAATATTCGCAATAGAGAGTTCTTTTTTTCATCGGTATAATCGAAATTCCGCAGGAATTCTTTTCTAATAATATCTAATTTTGGAAACACCGAATCTTCTACTCTTGAGCATACGAAGTTTAAGAAATCTAATATCGGAGAAAAATTTCCTAACAGATTACATTTCTTATAAAAGTAATACATTAGATCAACGAGGTTCTCTTTAGCATTAGAATATTCGTCAAGAGCTATTTGGTATACCCTTTCCCTCCCAGCTAATAATTTTTCTAAATACTGTTCAGGAACCTCTTTAAAGTATTTTAAAAAATAATATAAATACATATAATAATAATTATCAAATAATTCATCTTTACTATTTTTGATAACGATTAAGAAATGCAGAGCGTTATTGCTTTCACCATTCTTTAAAACAACACCGTCTAAAACGATGTAAAATTTTTCATCTAATAGTTTTCTCAGAACTACTCCAAGTATTGAGATTACTAAGTAGAGATAGCCTGATGGAGAGGTTAGACCATCAACATTATCGCTAAATTCTTCAGCAAATTCATTAAAAACTTCCTTTTCTTCGGGAGATAGATTATAACTATACTCTAAAAATAAATTATCGTCAGATATTTTCTCTTTTACTATTAACTTTAAAGAATTTGTATCGTACCCACAGAAGTTTTGTAAATAAAATGTAAGAAGTTCGTCGAAATATCGAAAGAAGAAAGAACTATATGTTTTTTTAATTACACGATTCTGATTTTTTAGTTTAAATTCCTTCCAATCTTTGTTAATTCTTTCTTTAAATTTGTTAAAAACATTATTATTAGCTTCTAATATATCAAAAAAAACGTGAGAATTCAATTTAAGGGTTAATTCTCTTCCCTTAGAAT
>JAUWZR010000189.1 GCA_030615235.1 Promethearchaeota archaeon | reverse complement strand
AAAATCTTATTTAATTCTTTTAACGAATAGTTATTTAAATTTTGAAATTTAACTTAAATCTATATATAGAAAAAATAATTTTTAGGTTATATAAATGATTTCAATTCAAAAAGGAGAGGATTTGCTCTCAATTTCCTTGAGCACTATTTTAAGTTATAGGAAGGATGAGCCCGAATTTCAAAAACTTGTTATAGATTGGAACAAGAAGATACTAGTTGAGATAAAAGATTTCTATCCACTTGAAATTATATTTCATCGCAATGAAATTAAATTCAAAGTAATTGATATTGATAAAAAAGTAGATCTTAAAGTCAAAATGGACATTTATACCTTTTTAGATCTAGCTTATGGAAGGATAAGCCCTGTAAAAGCCGTTTTTCAACGCAAAATAAGAATTAAAGGGTTACTCAAATTTGGAATTCTTTTAAAATTTATGAACATTTTTCTGAAAAGTATGCAAATGGTCGCTTCAGACCCTAACAATAAGTATTACGAATTAAATAAAGAGATTAGGTAAGATGGTGAAAGAAAACATATGACTGAAACAAAAGAGAGAAATTTGTACGAGAAAATAAGGAAGGAGGATGTGTTTAAAAAATTAGGAGAGATATTTGGGAGTAAGAATGTAACAGATAAATCTGTAGATTTGTATCCCTATTCTTACGATATGACCGAATGTGAGCCTCATATGCCTGATTTCGTAGTTATTCCTGAAAATACCACACAGTTAATTGAATTAGTGAAATTTTGTAACCAAAATTCTATACCAATTGTACCTTACATATCTGGAAATAATGTTGGAGGTTTGACAATTCCTGAACAAGGTGGTGTTGTCGTCGATTTTGGTAAGAAAATGAACAATATTCTCCATATCAACGAAAATATGATGTATGCTCTCCTGGAACCAGGAGTTACTTTCGGAGAATTAAAGAAACACCTAGAAGAAAATTATCCACATCTAAAATATTCTTACCCATTCGCCCCACCTTACGCAGGAGTGGTTGGAAATGTAATTCTTAGCGGCATGAACAATCTCTCGTGTAAACTTGGTTCAATGGGGGATTCTATCAATGGACTGGAAGTTATAACCGCTGATGGCGAACTTATTCGGATTGGATCTTGCTTTTATGGAAAAAACGAAGCAGATAACGATAGTTGGTGGAGTAGGTATCCGATGCCTGACTTAATGGGATTATTTATAAACTGGCAAGGAATGACTGGTTTGGTAACCAAATGCGCAGTGCAATTATGGCCGAATCCCCCCTTTAAAAAAGCCTATCTTGGAATAGTTTTTGGCTTACCTGATATCGCACCGGTCATACGAGAAGTTGGAAGGACTGAAATTGTAGACGATATTTCAGCAGTAAGCATTGAAGTTGTAAAAATGGCTGTAGAACTTCCAGAACCGGTAAAAATACCCGGTGAACCCGATTTTGCAGCAATATTTTCTATTTCTGGTAAAACAGTAAGCCTTTTCAGAGCCAAAGAGGATTATTTAAAGTTAACTATAGAAAATTTGAAGAAAAAAGGCATAAAAGTCCTTTTAGTTGATGCTGATGAGTTTACAAAGTTATTCAGTTTAAGAGTAAGATGTTATTTAGATCTACCAGCAGTAATTTTATCGTTAGTAGAATATTCTGGTCTAACGTGGTTTGGATCCTACGCTCCAACGCATAAACTCGAAAATTTAATACCGAAAGTGAATGATCTGTTTATAAAATACAAAGTTGCTCCATTTATTTACATGAAAATAATGAAACATTCTCACTATGGAATTTTTCGTCCCATACTTAGATATAATAAATACAAAGATGAGGAAAAAATTCATAACTTACTAAACGAAATTGCGGAACTGTGCATCGCTGAGGGCTGTATTCCTTATAAAACGCCTGCTTGGATGACGGAAAAAATGCGTGAAGTAATAAATCCAGGCTGGCTAAAATTATTCGATAAAATTAAAAATTGCATTGATCCAAATAAAATATTTAATCCCGGAAGATGGAACACATGAAGTATTATATCTTTCATTAAGAATTTTTAAAAATTCTGTTAATTTATTCAAATAAAGGTGATATATTAAATGATAGAAACAAATATAACAAAGATGTTTGGGATAAAACATCCTATATTTAGCGCTCCAATGGGTCCCTTTTTTACCCGCGATTTAGCCCTGGCTGTTTGTGAAGCTGATGGTTTAGGAGTGTTATCAAACGTTAATATAGCTGGCACAAGTCCAGTTAAGGAACATAAAGCAAGCCTTGAATACATGATTGAGCATACAGATAAGCCGTTCGGTCTTAATATCCTTACATCTCGAAATAATCCTGGAGTGAGACAAATGGTCAGATTATTACCAAGAATAGTCATGAGTAATGTGAAAATGCGAGATCAATGTACCTATTGGCTGACTTCTGCAGGTTCCTCAAGGGTTCTCGCAGAATCGAAAAGTTTTGTAGAATTAAGAGAGAATTCAGAAGTTAAACACTTTCACGTTGCTCCAGCTGTATGGTTGGCTCAAAAATGTGTAAATTCAAAAGTGGATGGAATAGTGGTGACTGGTACTGAAGGTGGAGGTCATCAATCATATGAGAGAGTCAGTACTCTTGTTCTACTACAACAGATTAATGAGAAATTCCCTGATTTGCCAAAGATTGCTTGTGGGGGTTTTGCTACGGGAGAGTCTTTAGCTGCGGCACTTTCGTTAGGTGCAGGAGCAGTAGCAATGGGATCAAGATTTATAGCTTCTAAACAGAGTGAATTTCATGAAAAATACAAAGCGTTAATTCCTCCTGGAAATCCGCAAGATACAGGGCTCTATACTGGATCATTCGGTCCTATTCGTTTGTATAAAAATGAATATGCATTATCGCATCCTGCGCCCAGCAGTAAAGAAGAAATGATCGCTTATGAAAACTCTCTATCTCCAGAACAAAGAGCAAAAGATATGGGTGCCTATGATAGAGTATATAATGGAGATATTGATACTGGAGCTGTTTTACTAGGTCAATCAATAGGAATTATTGATAGTATTGACGATGTCAATGATATTATTGAACGAATAATGAAAAAGGCTGAATCTGTTATCAGAAAGAATAATTCTATGTTAAAATGAGACCATATTTGAATTAAAAATAACCATTTTTTTATTTTCCTTAATAAATTGAAAGAATAATTAATTTGAATGAACTAATAAAAGAGAATGAATATGCTTAATATAGAATTTCCAGATGATTTAATTTCCTTATCATTGTATAATGTTTTCAATTCAAGGAAGGATGATAGGAAATTTATAAAATACGCGAAAGATTGGAATGCAAAAATCGTGCTTCACATCGAGCCATTCTATCCCGTGACAGTAATCTTCGACGGTAGCAATATAAAGTTTGAAAGGAAAGAATATCCGAAACCAGACATGAAGGTTAAACTTCATATTAACACCATGCTTGATATCGCTAACGATAGATTAAATCCATTTTTTGCAATAGAAGAAGGGAAAATGGAAATTGAAGGTCTGGGAGAAGATAGCCAAAAAATTATGCGGTTTTATAATATTTTTGTAGTATCTATGCAGATGGTGGCGCAAGAGCCCAATGTGAATTATTATGAAGTAAATAAGAATACAAGGTGAAACAACTCTAATGACAGCAACAAAACAGAGAAATGTATTTGAGAAAATTTCAAAAGGTAAAGTGTATTCTAAATTGGTCGAGATTTTTGGTAGCGATTATGTTACTGATAAAAATGTTGATTTGTACCCATATTCTCAAGATATGACTGAAAACAAGCCTCACATGCCCGATTTTGTGGTTATTCCTGAAAATAAAGAACAGCTAATTGAACTTGTTAAGTTTTGTAACGAATATTCGATTCCAATAGTTCCTTATACTACAGGAAATAATGTTGGTGGATTAACTATCCCTGATTACGGAGGAATTGTTGTTGATTTTGGAAAGAAAATGAATAAAATCTTACATGTAGATGACAATATGATGTATGCCCTCTTAGAACCAGGCGTTACCTTTGGTCAACTTAAAAAACATTTAGAAGAAAATTATCCAAATCTAAGATACAGCTTTCCAAACGCACCCCCTTACTCAGGCATAGTTGGAAACGCATTATTAAGTGGTATGACAAATTTGGGGGCAAAAATCGGCTCAATGGCAGATAGCATTAATGGTCTTGAAGTTATAACTGTTGATGGAAATGTAGCCCGAATAGGATCTTGCTTCTATGGAGAATATAAAGCAGAACATGATAGTTGGTGGTGTAGATATCCGATGCCCGACCTTATGGGATTGTTTGTGAATTTCCAAGGTATGACGGGCTTGGTGACAAAATGTTCTGTTCAATTATGGCCAATAGAGCCGATTGAAAAGCCTCAGCTCGTTGTCTTTTTTGGATTAACGGATTTAGCACCGTTTTTAAGAGAAGTTGGAAGAGCTGATATTGTTAATGATGTTGCCGCATTTTCAGTAGAAGTTGCTAAAATGGAAGTTGGAATACCGGAACCCGTAAGATATCCTGGAGAACCTTATTACACTGCTGTAATGCCGATGACCGCTAAAACTGAAAATCAAATGAATGCTAAATTAGAAATCCTTAGCGATATAATTGAGAAGCTAAATAAAGAAGGAACTAATATCCATCTAATTGATTATCGCGAGTTCGCTAAAATGTTTAATTTAAAAGCTCTCAATATTTATAACTTACCATCACAAATACTTTCCCTGCACGAATATAGCGGACTAACATGGTTTGGCGCCTATGCTCCTACTCATAAATTTGAAGAATTAATTGAGAAAACCGACGCATTATATCGTAAATATGGGGTACCCCCATTCAACTATCTTAAGATTATGAAAGGAGGTCATTACGGTATATTTAGACCTATATTTAGGTTTAAGAAATTTACAGACCAAGAGAAAATCGTTAAGCTATTGGAAGAAATTGCTGATGTCTGCATAGATCT
>JAUWZR010000216.1 GCA_030615235.1 Promethearchaeota archaeon | reverse complement strand
ACCAATTTATCTTCCAAGATACACCGTAAGGATATCCTTGATGATTTTTTTAATTATCTTCTATCTAATTGATATTTTTATTCAAAATATTTCCTTAGAGTTAACTAACACGCTTATAGATATACTAGTCATTGCGATACTCTACTTTATAGGTACTTTTTTTCGAGCAATAGGCCAAATATTTTCCAAGAAAAAATTGAAAGATCAAATTGAAGAAATACCAAACTATCAAGAACTATCAAAATACGACATCCTTGAGAAACTTGACGAACAAAAACGTGGCAGTATTAACAACTTTGGAAAAAGTTTATTTTCTATTATAGTCTTCATTGCTGTAACTGCAGCTTTATTCTTATTCACCATTAATATCGATTTCACATTGGTTTTTAATGTATCATTACGAAGAGCTTTGTTACTACTAATCAACTTATACTATGGTTTCAGAGATTAGAATTTAAATTAAAATAATTTAATTTTTTTTTTATTTTTCTTATGTTCCTAAAGCTATAAATTTCAGAGTTCATTTTCTTAAAATGAAAAAAAAAAAATTAGAATGAGATAAGATATGACGATTAAATGGAAACTTTTCAGAATCTCTTTTCCATGTGTTTGCAATAAATGTGGCGTTTTATCTAATGAGGAAAGAGAATATTGCGAAAATTGTGGAGCCCAGGATAGCTTTAGAAATGTTACAAAAGAGGATTACGAAGTATATCTGAATAAATAAAATAAATTTAACACCGTAGAGAGATCAATAAATAAGGTATTTATAATTTTTATTCTTTTAAACTTTTTTTAATCTTTTTATACAAATCTTTAAGTCCAGTTTCGTTTAGAAATTGGTCTATCTTTGAGGTTGGTCTTAATGCTGGGGGTTCCATTTCTTTAGTTAATTCACTACCACAATACTCACAGATATTTTGATTAGGATCAGAATATTCAGTATCACAATTTGAACATTTCATTTTAGTATTGAATTCTTTTAGACTTAATTCTTATAATAAAATACTCAAATATTAATATTAAATTTTACTGAGCTATCTTTACTCTCTAATTTCTTATACAATTTCAATTAGTTATTTCAACAGAAATCATAAATAGAATAAAAAAAAATGAGATTTGTTTGCCTAAACTTTTCCATATTTCTTAAATAGAAAAATACCAAGGATTACTATTATAATGCTCATTAACGCAATAATACCTAGTTGCATCAAAATTTCTACTGCAAATGGAGATACACCATTGAATATTGTTGTTATTGCTTCGGTGACATAATAACTTGGGAGAAAGGCAGCTATAACCCTTGTAGCTTCAGTTAATGGCATGAAAGTACCAAAAAACATTTGTGGAAGAATAAATATAAAGGAAATTCCACTGGCAGCACCAGCCGATTTAGCTATTGTAGCTGTAATTAGACCCAGTCCAACAGAGCATAGTGATAAAAATAGCATAAAAACAAATGCCATTATAACTCCAAGGACATCCACATTTGGCCGAAAGCCCATTAAAAGAGACAATAGAAATACTATAGCAAGTTGGAAAACTGCGATAAACATATTTGTAATGATATGACTCCCGATAAATTGAGTTGAAGTTGTAGGTGTCACGTTTATCCTTTTTAGTAGCCCACTTTCTCGATCATCTGTAAAGGACATAGCCACAGTCATTATTAAGAAAATACAAGCGTAAGCAAATAATCCTGGGGCCATTGTATCAAATAAAGATGAATCTCCGCCTCCTAAACCCCCAAAGGCTAATCCAAATACTAATGTAAGTATAGCAGGAAAAAGCATATTTAGAAATAAATTAGCTGGTTCCCTGATCAACTTCAACAATTCCATTTTTACGAGTGCTAGAACTCTTTGCATCATTTTTCTATACACCCTCCAGAATTCTTCTTCCAGTTATTTTCATAAATACTTCTTCTAAATTTTTAGCGTCGTGTTTTTTCATTAATTCTTTTGGAGAACCAAGTGCAATAAGCTCTCCGTAATCAATGATACCTACTCTGTCGCATAGAGCCTCTGCTTCCTCAATATAATGAGTAGTTAAAATGATTGTCTTATCTTTTTGTTTAAGATCACCAATAAAAGTCCAAGTTTTCCTTCTAACCCGAGGATCCATTCCGACTGTTGGTTCGTCTAGAAATATAATTTTAGGATCATTAATTAAAGCAATAATTAGATTTAGCTGTCGAAGCATTCCACCGCTATATCCTTTTGCTTTCCTATTACTTGCCTCTTTTAATCCCGAAGCTTCAAAAAATTTATCCGCGCGTTCTTTTAAAACATTTTTATCCATCTCGAATAAATTTCCAAAGAGTTCGACATTCTCTCGCCCTTTTAGAAATTTGAAAACTGCTGGTTCTTGAGGACATACTCCTATTATTTCTTTTATTTTGTTTAAATCTCTTTTTACATCGTATCCCCCAACACTTGCGGTTCCTTCTGTTGGATCTAACAACCCTACAAGCATGTTAATTGTTGTAGTTTTACCCGCACCATTTGGACCCAAAAGACCGAAGAGTTCCCCTTTTTTAATGTCAAGATTTATCCCGTTTACAGCAGTAACATCACCGAATTGTTTTACGAGATCTTTAACGATTACGGCGCTTGCACCATCGGGATCAAATATATCTTCAGGCTTTTCCCTTTTAACTTTTAATTTCGAAGTTTCTCCGGGTATAAGTTTCTGCAATCTTATTATTTCTTGCTCAAGAGCGTCAATTTTATCATGGTACCCTAAGATTTCATTATTTTTTGAACTTATATCCTTTTTAAATTCATCTATTAAATTTTGCATTTTTTCATCATCATTCGTGTTTCTCATTACCATTTTTAAATCACATCTATTTCAACTATAATTTTTATTTTCATTAGAGATTAATAAATAATTTGTAGTCCGATATTTGAGATAAAACTATATTCAATAGTATATATTTTTGATGACAAGCTTTAAGTGGTAAAATAGGAACAATAAAAAGTAAAAATGGGCGCTTTTTAAACCGTTTAGGTGATAGATTATCCCCCCAATAAGAGTATAAGAATATTTTTAAATTAAAAGTTATCAAAAATAAGGAATTTAATTAATTCTTCTCTTGGGGTGGTTTCCCTTCAAATAATCTTCTTTTTAATTTAACCATTGAAGTATCTTCATCATATTCTAAAACGTTAATCTTAGCTAATTCGTGAACTGCTCTTAAAACCATCGCACCTGAGATTCCTGTAGTATTTTTTATTTGTTCACGACTCATCTCTTCTCTTTCTCCATGTAAGATTAACAAAATCCGATGATGCGGTTGACCTTGCCAAATCTCAGAAATTAAAAGTTGTGTTATTGATAGTAAAGCTTTAATCCGCCCAAAATCAAATTCTGATTCTTGACTCTCTTCTGCTACTTTTGCTAACTTTTTCAACTCCACCTTTAGACTTGCGTATTCCTTTAATAACCGCTTCTGTTCTTCTGTTAATGAACCAATTTTCTGGTCTCTCTCTTGTTTTTCTTGTTCAAGTTTCTGGGTTTCTTCTTCTAGTTTTTTCTTATCGCTTTCTAAATTAGCTTTTTCAAGTTCTAGTTGTGATTTATCTGCTTCCAAAATCTTGGTGGCTTGTTCAAGCTGCAATTTTTCTCCTTCGAGTAATTCCTTGTCTCTACTTAGTTGTCCTTTATCTTTTTCAAGCACTAGTAATTCCGTTTTAGCAGTTTCTAAAACTTCTATAAATTGTTTAAAATTATCTTCAACAGATCGTAATGAGCTTTCAATTATTTCTGTAGCATTTTTTTTTTCCGACATTCGATTTCACAATAATGATTTTAATTAATAATTATAAGTCTAATTAAAATATATAAGTTAGATCTAGTATAAAATTATATAATAAAATAAAATACTCCTAATTATTCTCAAAAAAGTTATATTTCAAGATAATTAAAACCAGAAACATAATTACCCATGGAAAGTATAGACAAAAAAGATTTACGGTTTTATAAAAGAATGATAATATTGATCATTCTGTTGGTGATTTCTCTTTCCTATTTAGCTTATAATAAATCAGTAAGTTATACTCGATATGAAAGAATCGATTTCCAATCTTCAGGCGAGACTTTGTATGCAAATTTATATTTTCCATCCAAGAATTTGGGATTTCAAGATAAAAGACCTTTATTAATTTATTGTCACGGAATCGGTAGTCAAAGAGATTTTGATTTAAGGATTCCAATCGAGTTTTCTAAAAGAGGTTTTTA
>JAUWZR010000178.1 GCA_030615235.1 Promethearchaeota archaeon | reverse complement strand
CTCTTCAGTGAAACCATATCGAGTGAAAATTTCTTTTGTGAATTCTTTTAAGCTCATAAGGTTTTCTCCATTTTTAGATTTTTAAAATTCAGATTTAAATATAATTAAAATGAATTCCTTTTCTATATTTCTATAATATTTAAAATATGTATAATAATATTTTCAAAATTATTATATTAAAACTTAAGGATTAAGAAGCTTCATTTTTTGAGACCTTAATCTTATTCGTAATTATAGATTGAACAATAATTTAACACCCTTTATGAAAATTCATTGATCGCTTCTAGTAAAATTTTCATCAATTTTCTGTGCCTAAAGATAATTATTTCTGATATTATTCCAAGTAATGCTATTGTTGTAAAGATTCTGGCAATGGATAGGACATGTCGGAGTACTTTTTATTTAGTAATATTGTTAAACATTGTGAGATTTGATTTCATATTAAATCAAAGTTTGTGATGTGGTGTTTTGAGCTCAATATCTAACAAAGAATTTCATCTTCGGATTGAAAAAACTCAAAAACTATTACGGGATCGATCGATTCAAGCACTATTTTGCACATTAGGAACAAATTTTCAGTATTTACTTAACGCAAAAAGCAAACCTTTTGAAAGATTGATTTTAGCTATCATAAAATCAGACGGAACTCCACATCTAATATGTCCTGCTTTCGAATTACAAAATTATATAGAAAATACTCCATTATCTCAAGACGATATTAGCATTTGGGAAGAAACTGAAGATCCATTCTTACTAGTAAAAAAAATTTGCATAGATAATGGCATTCAGGATACAAATATTGCGATATCTCCGCAAACATCCTTCACTGTTTTTTCGATGATTAAATCTGCTCTTCCTTATGCTACATTTGTAGATGCTCTCCCGATAATGGAATCCGCGCGTATCGTAAAAACTGATCGAGAAATCGAGTTTATAAAAAAGGCAAGTCATTTCTCTGCAAAAGGAATTGAAGCTGCGTTTGATCAGCTCGCAATTGGCATTACAGAAAAAGAAGCTTCAGCTCTAGTTGAAAAAGAGATTAGTTCTTTATCTGGAGAGTCATCGCTATTTGCCTTAGTTCAGTTTGGCGCGAATTCTTCAAACCCTCATGGTTCTCCATCAGAAAAAAAATTAAAAAGAGATGATGTAGTCTTAATTGATGCTGGCACTTCATACGAAGGATATGTCGGTGATATCACCAACACTACGGTATTTGGACGACCAAATGAAAAATTCTTGGAAATTTATAATATTGTAGAGGAAGCTAATCATCAAGCAAAAGATGCTGGGAGTGTAGGGATCTTACCTTCTCAAGTTGATTCTGCAGCCCGAGATTATATTATAGAAAAGGGGTACGGGCAATACTTTACACATCGAACAGGTCATGGTCTAGGTTTAGATGTTCACGAAGCTCCGTATATAATCCAGACGAATTTGATTCCATTAGGCTTAAATAATACTTATACTATTGAACCAGGTATATATATACCCGGTAAATTTGGTGTTCGCATCGAAGACGATGTAGTTGCTAAAACTAATCGCTGCGAACAACTTTCTTCTCCAATTCGACGTTACTGGGAAAAATGATCCTCATTTCTAATAATTTTTTTCTCTTATAGACAATTAGGCATACTTTTAATATACATTCAATTTTAACATTAGTAATTCAATTTCCCCAATAATGTTTAAAATAATGATAGATCCACAAGATTTTTTAGAATTTATTAAAAACCGAAGAAGTATTAGAAGCTTTCAAGATAAACAAATTTCTGATAATGAGATTCAAATGATCCTTGAGGCAGGAAGATGGTCTCCTAGCGCTTCGAATAAGCAACCCTGGGAATTTTATATTATTAGAGATAAAGAAATCTTAAAAGAAATCTCGAACAACGCTTTTTATGGTAGACATATCAAAAGAGCACCCCTTGCTATAGCAATCGTTGGAAAAAAAAAAATTAGTCCTAATTACTATATTCAAGATACATCTTTGGTGTCAATGATTATGATGTTAATGGCATGGTCTTTAGGGATTGGGACTTGTTGGACAGGAGCTCTTAACAGAAAAAAGGTAAAAAAGTTATTAGATTTAGGCGAAAATGATTATTTACTAACTGTTTTACCTATGGGATATATTAAAGGTAACTTTCCAAAACCGACCCTAAGAACGGCTTTAGACCAAATAATAAAGGAAATGTAAAGGCCGAAAATATTATTTTTATACTATTATAACATGTAGTAATCCAAATTCTCTTGTAACATCATGATTCTTACTTTTTCTAATCGATTGGAAAGTTCTTCTTGACCTGGTGGTGTCGTAATCCCTTTTGGTTTACAATTCATGATAAATTATTCAAATTATATCTCTAAAATTAATAATGTATAAGAAATTCTGAATAAAAAATTTATGAGTTTTATGGAGTATTATATAATAAAGAACAAGGAAACCATAGGGAAAGCTTTAAAAAACAAGAGCAATCTATTTATTAATTAGGATAATTTACATATTTAAAAATACATTCTAAAGAGGAAATAAAATTGAAAACATTTGAAGATTATTTAGCCCGATTATATAAAAAGAAGCCAAACATTTACATTGGTGACGAATTAGTAGGTCGGGATGACCCTAGATTACAGGGTGGTCAAAATATCATAAAAGTTACTTATGATTGCGCTCATAGCGAGGAATTTGAGGATTTATGTGTAGTTACCTCTCATTTAACAGGAAAAAACATCAACCGGTTTTGCCACATCCATCAGAGCGAGGATGATCTTTTAAAAAAGCAATTAATGACGCGATTATTATGTCATCGAGTAGGGGGTTGCATTCAAAGGTGTATGGGTATTGATGCTTTAAACGCTCTTTCTGTAATCACTTACGAATTAGATCAAGCACTTGAAACCGATCACTATGAAAGGTTTAAAAATTATCTACGATATTTTCAAGAAAATGATTTAGTAGCAAGCTGTGCACAAACGGATGCTAAAGGAGATCGTTTGAAGCGACCTCACGAACAAGAAGATCCAGATCAATATTTAAGAGTTATTGAAACACGAGAGGATGGAATCGTTGTTAGAGGATGTAAAATTAGTATTACAAACACACCATATGCAGATGAGATGATTGTTGTCCCTTGTAGGTATATGGGCCCAGAAGATAGAGATTACGCAGTAGCATTTGCATTACCTACAGATTGGGATGGAATTAAACTATTAACGAGACCTGCTAGCTTTAGAAAAAGTGAACGCATGGAATTTCCCGCTGGGAATTTTGGAGACGCTGAGACTTTTATTATCTTTGACGACGTTTTTATTCCCAACGATAGGATTTTTTTAAATGGTAATGGAGATTCTAGGCAAACTGCATATGCTGGCTTTCTAGCACTTATGTTTGCTCACTTTCACCGCCATAGTTATACTGGCTGTAAGCCCGCTATAACAGAAGTTATAGCGAGTGCTGCAGCATTAGTTGCAGAATACAATGGCATTGAAAAAACATCTCATGTTCAAGACAAACTTTCTCACCTTATAGGTACTGCGGAACTCGTTTTTGCTGCCGGCGAATCTAGTGCAAAACACTCTGAAAAAGCTCCTTCTGGAACACAAGTTCCGGACGAGATTTTAACCAATGCTGGAAGGAGACTTGCTGGTGAAATGATTTACGATGAATATAAAGTTTTAGCAGACATTTCTGGTGGTCTTATTGCAACACTACCTTACGAAGGATCGTTCTTCTCTGAAGATGTTGGCGAACTTGCTATGAAATATATGAAGAGAAATCCAAGAGTTAAACCAGAAAATATTTTACGTTGTTTTAGAGGCATTGAAGCTTTCGCGGTTTCAGAAATAGCAGGTCTATTACAAGTAGCTGGCTTACATGGTGGAGGATCGCCGTCAATGGAAACTATAACTATGATGATGCGCTATGATATTGAAAAACTGAAAAATATCTCAAAATACCTCTTCGGGATTAAATCCAAACTGAAAAGATACGAAAGACCAACTGTTACACCTAGAAAACAACTCGAAAAATTTCGAAAAGCTATGAAAGGGAAAAAATTAGAAAAATAAATTTTTATTCTTTTTTAACAAATTTTCCAAGTCTTTTTTTAAGTTCTTCAGACTGCCCAGTTGTAATCATTGCTATTGATTCGCGTGCTAAAACGGATTCAATACTTAAATCTTGGTTTTCATTTATAAACTTCTTTGTATATTGAAGAGCAAGGTGATCTCTTGACGCGATCATGTTAGCTGTTTTTTTTAAGATTCTTGGTAGACTTGGTGTTGGACATACTTTACTAACCAGCCCTATTCTATAGGCTTCTTCAGCAGAGAGTTCTTTACCCATTATCATCAATTCTTTGGCTCTTCCTTCCCCTATTATTCTAGGTAAAAGTTTAGTGGACGCATTAGAAAAGAAAAGCCCTACCCCTACTTCTGGGAGCATAATTCGTGTATCTTCAGCTGCGATTTTATAATCACACACGAGAGTATGTTCAAATCCTCCCCCTATCACCCACCCATGATAACCAACTATTATTATACCTGGATGTGCTATCATTTTTCGTGTCAAAATTTGCCAAGATTCAAGAAACTCTACTGCTTCTGCAAGTCGTTCTTTATTTGTCAGCAAATCATATCCATACTTTAGATCAGCTCCTACTGTAAAATGCTTACCATTAGCAGCGTAAATAACACAAACATCGTTGTTCTCAGCACTCGTTTCAAAGAGTTCTATTAGTTTCTTTAGCACATCTAACGTAATTGTATTTCTTTCTTCAGGCTTATTTAACGTTATTTTTCCGATGTCTCCTCTTTTTTCATATAATACAATATCTTCCAAATTGAATTCCTCTCATTATTTCTGTTTAGACTATCTATAATTTATAAGAGTTCAATTCATGTTATCATAAAACTTTTTTTATCTAATTAATATTAGATTGCATAATCCCTTTTGACTTTCGCTTTTGAAGAATTTTGGGTAGTTAATTCCTGTTTTTTATAATTTATTTTAACTAATGCTACCATAACAATTAGACCCCCAATAATATTCCACAAACCTATAACATCGTTTCGTTGAAAAATTATCGATAAAATTAGTGTTATAAATGGTTGCAAATACAGAAATGATGCAACGCTTGAAGACTTCATCTTTTTAAGGGAGTAATTCCAAATATAATATCCAATTACGAAAGCTCCCAAACCTAAATATAACGCACATAGAAAAACAATAATATTCAAGAGGTTACTTAGAAAGATATTCAATTGTCCAGTAATAATAATGAGTATAACGAACTCAATACTTCCAAAGATGGAAATATTCTTTAGATTTTGAAAATCAGTCCTAGAGCTGTCAAATTGCTTCACTTTTTTTATAACAATGGTATAAAATGACCACACCAGAGGAGCTAAAAGAGCA
>JAUWZR010000211.1 GCA_030615235.1 Promethearchaeota archaeon | reverse complement strand
TATATCTTGATCTTCCAAACCTTTTATCAAGATCTTTAGCTGATTGAGTATTACTCCTAATTTTGTTACCTTAACTTTATATTCAGTCGCGAGAAGCATAATATCATTTAAACTTGCCGGTTCAGTTTCTATAATGAATCTGCCAACGGTTTCACTAAAAAGTAGCTCATCATCTCTTAAGCCATTAGCATTGTAGCTACTCAAATCTAAATCCGCTCCTAGCTTGTTCTTAAAGCACATTTCAGCAACAGTTATAATAAAACCCCCTTTATTTACATCGTGGTTTGCCTTAATTAAATTTCTATCGTACAATGCTGATATGAAATTCCATTTAGCTCTTATTTTATCTTCATCAACTTTAGGGGGTATCCCACCTTCAAGTTTATGTACCACCGAATGATATTCTGAACCGCCAAGTTCTGCCTTTGTTTCACCAAGAATAAGAATGTCATTTCCTGACTTTTTAAAGGGTAATGTGATTATGTTTTCATATCCCTCGATTAAACCAACTATCATAATTTGAGGTGTTGCTTTGATTGCTGTCTTAGTAACCTCATCCTCGTTATAAAAAGAAACATTCCCTCCTACTATTGGTATTTTTAAAGTTCTGCAAAAATCGTTCATTCCTTCTACAGCTTTAGAAAAATACCAGAACGATTCCGGTATCTCTGGATTGCCAAAATTACAGCAATTAACCATCGCCATGGGCTTCGCTCCACTAGCAATGACATTTCCGCATATTTCTACTAGCCCTCCTTTAGCTCCTTCGTATGGATCTAGATAACAATGTTTAGAATTTACACCTACGCTCGCAGCTATGAATTTTTTTGTTCCTATTATTCTTAACACTCCTGAATCTCCGGTTCCACATTTTACGACCGATCTTACACCAACTTCATGATCATATTGGCGATAAATCCATTCTTTACTACAAATATTTTCGGAAGCAATCAGTATTTCTATTATTTCTCCGATTTGCTTGTTTGGTTCAGGAGTGGGTTGAGCGAGCAATTGATCTAAATACTCAGGTCGCTTTTCTTGCCTTTTAAAGGTTGGAGATACAGAAAGTGCTCTTGCAGGGATATTTACTACAAGTTCATCTCCATCAAAAACTTTCAATACTTTTGAATCGTCCGTTTTCCCTATTACTGCGAAAGCCACTTCATACTTTCTAAACACATTAAGAACAGTTTCTAATCCTTCTGGTTTAACAATAAAGGCCATTCGTTCTTGAGATTCAGATAACATTATTTCGTATGATGTCATACCTGGTTCTGCTGTAAAAACTTTTCTCAGATCTATATTTGCTCCAGTATTACCATCTCCAGTCAATTCGCTAGTTGCACAAGTGAGACCTCCGCCTCCTAAATCTTTTAGGCCTCTAACAAATCCAGTTTTCACAGCTTCTAAAGTAGCTTCGATTATCATCTTTTTTGTAAAAGGATCACCAATTTGAACTGCGGGTCTATCAGCTTCGGACATTTCAGTTAGAGTTCGAGAAGCAAACGTTACTCCATGAATTCCATCTCTACCTGTAGAACCTCCCATTAAGATTATATAATCGCCAGGGTTATATGCTCTACTTGGAGCATGTTTAAAATCTTCTATTGTGCCTAGACCAATGCATGCGACATTGACTAGACAATTATTTTCAAAACTATCGTCGAATTCAACTTCACCACCAATCGTAGGAATACCAGTACAGTTACCATAATCAGCAATTCCTTTAACAACATACTTAAATAACCATTGAGAGTGTGAGTTACCCGCTAAACGGCCAAATCTCAGGGGATCGAGCAGAGCAATTGGTCGAACGCCCATACATAGAACATCACGGATAATTCCACCAATCCCTGTAGCAGCACCATGATAGGGTTCTATTGCTGATGGATGATTGTGAGATTCAATACGAAATGCTAACGCGTATCCATCCCCTATGTCAATTACTCCAGCGTCTTCTCCGGGACCTGCTAATACATAGTCGTAATTCGCCTCAGCATCCTCAAACAGTTTAAGTTTCGGACGAGACGACTTATATGAACAATGTTCGCTCCACATCACATCAAAACCACCCAGTTCTGTTATGGTAGGCTCTCTGTTTAGAAGCTCCTTAACCTTTTCGAACTCTTCCTTTGGCATTTCAACGCTTACTTCTTCTCCGTTTAAATTTACTTTCGTCATTAAGTTAGCCTCCGTTTTATAAATTCGATCATAGATTCAAAAAAGATTCTACCATGAGTGGTCTGTTTAGGACTAAGGATCGATTCAGACGCGCGTTCAGGGTGTGGCATTAATCCCACACAGTTTTGTTCAATATTACAGATTCCTGCGATATTTTCTAAAGTGCCGGTCGGATTTGCTTCCGATTTGAAACTTCCGTCCTCAGTTGAATATTTAAATACTATTTGATCGTTTTCTTCTAACTCCTTTAGGTTGTCCGTGTAATATCTTCCTTCTCCGTGAGCAATGGGGATCGCAAGAACATCATCTTTCTTCATTCTGTGAGTAAAGGCAGTTCGATCATTTATTACCTTAATATTTACCCATTTGCAAACAAACTTTAAAGTTTCGTTTTGTAGTAAAGCCCCAGGAAGAAATTCCGCTTCGATTAAAATTTGAAAACCATTACATATGCCAAGAATGGGTCTACCGTCCTTTAACATTATTCTTGCTTCATCTAACGCAGGACTATGAGCTGCTATAATTCCCGCTCTTAAATAATCACCAAAAGTGAATCCTCCTGGTAAAATTACACCGTCAAAGTTAGCTTCTTTAAAATCGTTATGCCAAACTAAACTGGTGTCGACGCCTACAACATTCTTCAAGACATGAACTGCATCTAAATCGCAATTTGCTCCCGGAAATTGAATGACAGCAATCTTACTAGTCATAATTTCTTCACATTTATAATGTTTAAGTTCTGTGTGACAGGATTAAATATTCTTAAATCGTTACACATGTTTGTAACAATTTCCTTGGCATCTTCTTCATTGTTCGCTTTTAGAATAAGTCTTAAATATTGACCAGAGCGAACTTTAGACACATTAGTGTATCCTTTTTTTGCAAGCAAATCTCTTTTTATGGTTTCTGCAATAGGATCCCTGGCGGCTGGTTTATTTTCTAAGGAAATTTCTATTATAAATTCCATTTGAGCCATTTATGAAAAAAAGTTGAATTATAATTTTAATAGTTCTTATTAATTAATAAATAATTTTCTTCTACGAAATGCGACAAAAAAGGGATTTTTTCAACCTATTAAAATTTAAAGCATTTACTTGAGATGTAAATTAATACGCCTACGCAAAGCTTACAAACACTAAAAGTAGAAGGGCAAAAAGATTAAACAGAAAGCTGTATTTACCAAGCTTCGGTAATTTTTCGTCGGAAGGGCGATTATTGTTTCTTTTTGGCGAAAGCATATCTATAATTAGAGCTGCAAAGCTAAGCATAAACAATCCAAATACGCCGCAAAGTAAAATAAAAACAAACATTATAAAAAAAATACAGTTAAATCTTATATAAATCTTTTCCTAAGAGTTACAAATAATTAACTTTTTTCAGATTTTCTACGATTCTCTTCTTTACATCTGATACTTCTGCTTTAAATTCATTTCCCGTTATTTTTTGATAACTTTTCATATATCTCTTGGCAAGTTCTACTTTAATCTCGGGCGCTATAGGAGGGATATCTTGATCGGGGGTAATATTTGGGAAAATATCCGGATATGTATTCATTAACCAACCTCTGAAAATCTCTTTATCCAGAATTTCGGGTTCTTCACCACTTTCAAATCTTTCGTTATAACTATCTGCAACCCAAAATCTTGAAGAATCCTGAGTATGAATCTCGTCAGTTACTAATAGCTCTCCATCTTTAATTCCAAATTCGTATTTCGTATCAACTAATATAAGTCCATTTTTGAAGCAATAATCTTGGGCGAATTTGAATAATTTAATGGAAGCTTCTTCCATTTGTGTATATATATCTTTATCTACCATCTTATCTTTTAAGATTTTGTCCCTAGAGATATAGATATCGTGCCCACTCTCCGATTTTGTGGAAGGCGTTAAAATAAAATCGTCTAACTTTTGATTTTTTTGTAATCCTTTAGCTAAAATAATTCCCGAAGTAGCTTCGCCTTTAGTATAACTACGCCATGCAGAGCCAGTTATGTAAGCCCTTACAATCATTTCTACAGGAATCATTTTACATTGATGGACAATGGAGACATTTGGATCTGGAACATCTATTATGTGGTTTTTTACTAGGTTTTTAGTTTTTTCGAACCAGAAAGATGATACTTGA
>JAUWZR010000273.1 GCA_030615235.1 Promethearchaeota archaeon | reverse complement strand
ATTCTTCTTTTATCATTTTTTCTCACCTACTTGTGACATAGAGAGAGCCAAATCACGCCATACTTTTAATAATTCAGGTATCTTTTCTTCAACTGGTATTGCCGCTGCTAGTTGTGCCGCTGTTTTACCAACAGCTCTACCTTCTTCTCTTATAATTTCATTAATATCTCCATAGTCAAGTGCTCCAGTTTTACAAGCTTCAACACACGCAGGAATTAGGTCATTAGTAATGCGTTCAAAACAATTATCACATTTATGAGCAACATCTCTATCAACAGAAACACGCCATGATGGATTAAATAAAATAGCACTAAAAGGACAGACGATTGCACACATACCACAACCAATACATTTTTCTTCATTTATAAGAATTGTATCTGTTTCCTTATCTCTGGATATCGCACCAGAAGGACAGACTTGTATACAAGGTGTTGGATCGCAGTGCATACACTTACCAGGGTAAGCCATTATTCCAAAAGTAGGCATCACATGGATTTTTGAAATAGGTAATGGTTCTTCAGAAATAGCAGAATATAAATTCTTTGTTTCTGAGTGTTCCACAGCACAAACAACTTCACAGTGCTTACAACCAATACAATTTTCTGGCTTTATATATACAGTTTTCATTCATAGACTCCCTCTTTTAATTTTTTTTTATTTTATAGATTTCTTCAAAATTTTTTTAGTAAATTTTTTTGCAGTTCTAAAAGAAGATAACACATTATAAAAATATATGCTAAAGAGAAGTGCAAAATTCTTAGGATGAACTGGATATCCCAAATGTAAATATACTTTCGATATAACGAGAAACAAATTTGTAATCTCTCCAAAGTGTGGAAGATCGTTGGTTGCACGCTCTGGAAGATACGGTACTTTTAATTATTTTTATAAATGAAATCATTCAACTTTTTTTTTCTTAATTTGTGAAACGGTTAGAATTTTAAAATAAAGAACAATACTTTCGTTTAGTAATAATAATAAGATTTTGTTCTGTAAAAATAGTGATTATACAAAATTAATTTAAGGGATTATAAATAAAAAGAAAATATTTTGCAAGTGGTCGTGAAATAACCGAATATTAAGATAGCATATAAAAATTTATTTTTTTAATTTACCTTATTTCGTCTAAAATGATATCATCTTCAGTAATAATTAACTTACATGGTGCACTTAACTTAGAGACATATTTTTTTAAACTATTATAGAGTAGTTCTCTGATTTTTTTCGGATCTCTTGGATGTATTTTAATATATATCACACGACTCTTTTTCTGAAGACTTTTATTCAACTGTAGAAAATCAGAATCTAAGGTGATAATAATAGCTTTTTCTTTTAAAGCCAGTTTTGCTACTTCACCATTCTGAATACCTAACATATTGAAATCATGTAAGGTGAAAACATCAAAACCTAAATCATGAATTACATCTTTAATAGAAATTGGTACATTCTCATCAAGAAGAAAATTCAAATATTAAACCTCTTTACTTAAAATCTCATCAATATCCACATTAATTAGGTTTTCATTCGCATCCTTTCCAATCTTAAGGAGTGTTAGAATTATATTTCGATCTAAATGGGGATATTCCTTTAGAATTTCGGTTATCGAATAATTCAATCCAATTAATTCATAGATTAAAGCAACTGGAATTCTAGTACCCTTAATGATAGGCTTTCCTCCCAGAATTTGCGGATTACTTTCGATAATATCTGACATTTTCTATGATACTATATGGTTAACTAGATTTAAATATATATTGAATTATAGTTTAAACCTTATAAATATCAATTAACATAGTTGAATTAACCCTTAAAACTTGAGATAATTAGCGAGTAGCGAGTATTCGTGAAATAACCGAATTTTAAATTCTCCAATATTTAATCTAAAATTAGAGATTTAGATATTTATCAATTATTAGGGTTTTTATTTACATTTAGTATACAAACAAAACAATTGTTTTAACAAAACTTGTTTTCTCTACAAAAAGTCCGCAAAAAATATGCAATCTAAGAAAGAAATTAGCTAATTAAAAATAACTTTCAGATTATTTTTACAATATTTCAGAAAAATCATATATATTTCTTGAACTTACCTGAAATAAGTAAAAAGAAAAGAAAACCTTTAGGGGTTATAATCAGAGTATTGTATTTTAAGATCTTTAAATAACGGGATTAAAAATTCATGATAAAAATTTTTTATATGCAACAAATTTCCTAAATATAAATGGAGAAATCTTACCATTTCGTAATTGATTTTATTTATATCAATGAAGTTATAATCTTGCTCAATGTTAATCTCGTTTAGATTTAAAGGAGTTAATTGTTTCAATATTAAATATTGCATGAATTGAGTAAAGGAGTTCTCAACTAATTCTTCCTCCTCCTCACTTAATTCATAAACTTCATGCGCTATTTTATTCCTTAATTCTTTTACTTTTTTAATCAATATCTCAAGGTTCTTCGATAGATTTATTTCTTCTATTTTTTGTATAACTGTCTTGTTATCAAAATCATCAACTTGAGAATCTAAATAATCTATTAAAGTAGAAAAGAAGTGTATCAAGAATTTGAATGAGTCAATAGATTTATTCTCTTTCCATTGGTTATAGGAGGTACCCCATTGAACCAAATTGACTTCATCTAAAGCATTTTTAATGCTTTTTTTAATATTATCTGCTTTTTCTAAAAAATAATCTGAATAATCCATGTAGGGCTTCTCACTTGGATCATACTTATATTTATATACATTCCCAAATTCCTTAATCGCACCCAATTTTTTTATAAGAGAGGGGTCTTCTACTACTTCTTTTCTGCCTATTTCCGCAGCAAATTTTATCAGATATTTACATTGAGGACAATAAGTTACAAATGACCCCCGAATCGAAGTGAATGGCTT
>JAUWZR010000071.1 GCA_030615235.1 Promethearchaeota archaeon | reverse complement strand
ATTTAAATACAACCTACTCAAACATTAATAATGTTGCCAAACTTTCGCCCGACGAGTTACCTATAAAACCTTTCGATTTAATAAATTTTCCAGGAGATATACAAGAATTTAATTTAACGGTTATATCTGGCACTAATAATACTTTAAATGTTAACCATACGAACTATATTGATGGGATTTCTTTATCTTTAGATAAATCTCAGATAATTTTTAACAACGCTGGGGTTCAATTCGTTGCGCTCAGAGTAGAAATAAACATAAACGCTACACCTGGCTTACAAACTTTCGAATTAAACATTACATCTGGTATGAGAGCGTATGACACAATTACGATATCAATAGATGTGCGTTTCCCTGAGCATAAAATTTTAATGGAGTCTTACCATGGATTGAATGATTGGTTTCCTGAACTTTCGTTTTACCAGATGGATTCTTACGCTTGGATGAAAGATCTCTCGCATCTCAACATCTCTACAGATTATTTAGCAGAATTTTGGACTCCTAATTACGATAGTGATTTGGAAAACTCTATTTTGACTGAAGAGCGATTGGCTCAGTACGATTTGGTGGTATTACAAAATCCTATCTTACCTTATAATCCATTGGAATTTAAAAATTTGAAAAATTATTTCGAAAATGGAGGAAATTTGCTATTTTTAGGGACTCGATATCAAGACTTATGTGTTGAGAACATTAATGAATTATTCTCGTATATCGATCTAGGAATCACGATTAACGAAGAAAATGTAGCCAATGAAGAATGGATCGGGGTTGGGGCGACTGTTTCTACTCAATCCATAACAAGTTTTAATAATTCTTTGATTTTTCAAGGTGTAAGTAAGTTTTCATGGGAATATGGAAGTACTTTAAGCGTTATAGGGAATGCAGAATCAATTGCTTCAACAAAGGGTAAAACCATCGCTGCTGCATACGATCATAATCCGTCTGGAGGAGGTCGTTTTGTAGCATTTGGAGATCTTCATTGGACTACAGATCTTTACGATTCACAAGTGTATAAACAAGATCATTCAATTCTAACGCGAAATCTAATGGATTTTTTCTTCGATAGCGAAAATGTCTCTATAGAAATTATTGTAGATTCTGAAAACACTCCGACCTCTCAAATAAACCTCTCGCTCTACATAAAAAACCAAAACTTAGACGCTCCTGTTAGTTCCACAGTATTGAATTCTTATCTTAATGTTTCTCTACAAAACGACAGCTATTTTAAATCGATTAAAATGATTTCAAGTTCAGAAGGGATCGCGATTAATCATTCTATTTTTCTACCTTCCCCAAACACAAAACCTTATACTATTGATGTAAATATAACAATTGGCTCGCAAACTTACAAGAAATCATCTAAAATTTTATATTATAATAATAGTATGGTACCCCAGATATCAAGCATAATAACAACTACAGATCTTGAAAGAAATGGTATTGATTCGCTAAACATCGATGCTACTCTCGATGGTACTACTTACAATGCAACTGCTTATTTATCGCTGTATCCCTTAACTTATTACACTGAAAAAGGAACCGTTAATAAAACTTTCCCCTTATTAAACAATCTTTTTGAATATTCTTATGTTTACAACCTAACATCTACAGATATACCTGGGTTTGTTATTTTTTATGTCGTTCCTTTCAACCCGGATTCCAATTATTACAATTCGCATTCTCCAAGACTTGTATCGTTAATCAACAATAATCCCCCTGAATTCGTAGAAGAAAGTTCCACAATCCTAATAGATAATTCGCAATCAATTACTTTTGATGAAACTCACGATGATGATAGTCTAAATGTGTATACAATATCACAAGGCTCACTTCTTGACTTCCGAATAAACATAACGGATTCCGTTACATACGAAGACCAAAATAGTTCTGAGATGAGGGTTTCAGTAAACATTTTTATCGCATCTATCTCAGAAGATAAGACAATAGTTCCTATTAATCCTAGAACCTACATCTTTTCTGAGATGACTTACGAATCGAGTTCGAATATGCATACTGGAAGTTTTCTAATTCCTTACACAATGGAATTTTCCACTATAACTGGACCTAAACAATTATCTACTGCTTCCCAATTTGATCAGGTCTCTCAAGACGGTTATTTAGCATTCATATTAATAACAGCTTTCGATAGTGAAGGAGAATCCGAAGATTTCTTAATAGTTGTGTTAATAGAGCCATCGCTTCCTCTAGACTTATTGTTAGTTCTAATCGTTATAGGTGTGGTTGTTGTGATTGCTCTAATTCTGGGTGTTGCAATGTATTTTAGAAAGAAAAGGAAATCTTATTTATCAAAACCTTCAGAGAGTTATTATGGTAATGGCGTATCACCAGAAACTCATAATTATCCCCAAGGATTAGTTTCCTATTGTCCTTATTGTGGTTACGGCTTAACTACTCAACAAAATTTTTGTCCCAGTTGTGGAAAATCTTTAACATTTCACGACTAATTTATTTTTTTTATATTATTCTAAAAAAGATTCATTAATGGTAAAAAAAATATAACACTATGGATTACTTTCTTGGTCTAGATTGTTCGACACAGAGTTTCACAGGTATTCTCATAGATTTCCAACAAAAAAAAACTATATTTTCACATAGCATTAATTTTGATGTAAATTTACCTCAATACGGTACTCAACATGGAGTATATACTTCTGATGATGGTAAAGTTGTTCACTCTAACCCTTTAATGTGGGTAGAAGCATTAGAACTATTATTTACTATTTTTTTGCAGGAAGACTTACCGTTGAATGATATAAAACTAATTACTGGATCGGGTCAGCAACATGGAACCGTTTACCTAAACAAATCTTTTGAATCAACCTTGAAGAATTTAAATAAAGAAAAAACTTTAGTAAGTCAAATTAAGGGAGCATTTTCAAGAGAGACTAGTCCCGTCTGGATGGATTTTAGTACCACTAAAGAGTGTGAAGAAATCCGAAATCAACTCGGGGGATTAAAGTCTACAATACAAATTACAGGATCAAACACATTTGAAAGGTTTTCTGGACCTCAAATTAGGAAATTTTATAAAGATAATTACGATTATTACGCACAAACTTCAGTAATTCATCTCGTAAGTTCTTTTCTTTCATCAATTTTACTAGGAAAAAACTCTCCAATTGAACATTCAGATGGAGCTGGGATGAATTTAATGAATATTAGAACTAAAGAATGGGATAATAGAGCTTTAAACTCCACAGCTCCAGAATTAAAGAAAAAATTACCTCCATTAACAAGTCCCCTTAGTATTATTGGCAAAATAGCCCCATTCTTTGTTGATCGTTATGGATTTTCTTCAGAAACACTCCTTATTCCATGGTCAGGGGATAATCCTAGTAGCTTAATTGGAGTAGGTCTTACAGGAAAAGGAAAAGCAGCGATCAGTTTAGGTACTAGCGATACTTACTTTACTTATTTAAAAGACCTATCCGTTGACTTAAGTGGTGAGGGCCATGTTTTTGGAGCTCCCACTGGGGATTATATGGGATTAATCTGCTATAAAAATGGTTCTCTTGCAAGAGAGAAAGTTAAAGATAGTTTTAACCTGAATTGGACTGACTTTTCAAACATTTTAGCGAAAACACCCCCAGGAAATTACGGTAAAATTATGCTTCCTTATTTTTCCCCTGAAATCGTACCTCTTGTTTCAAAGCCTAAAGTTCATCGATTCGGTTTCGATGATACTGATTTGGAAGGAAATGTTAGAGCAGTTATTGAAGCACAATTTCTTTCGATGAAAATACATTCTGAATGGACTCAAGAACCCCCAGAAGAAATATACGCTACTGGGGGCGCATCAACAAATTTAGCAATTTTAAAAATAGCAGCAAATATATTTAAGACTAAGATACTCCAATTTGAAGCAACGAATTCAGCAGCACTAGGTGCAGCTCTTCGTAGTGCCAAGTCCTACTACAATTCGAAAAATCAAAGTTTTGATTGGACTGAGTTGGTAGAGGGCTTTTTAAAAAAAGAAGAAAGCGTCATAATTTACCCTGACAAAAAGTATGAGTTATTATATAATGACATGCTTACTATTTATCAAAAATACGAAGATCATATTTTAAGGAACGGAGAAGATCCAGAACTGTCTCGACAAAACTTTATTAAAAAATACTTCAAAAACAAAAGAGATAAGCAGAGTTAATTAATATTCTTTAATGATTCTATAACTTTATTAGGGTCCTTCGCGTTCAAGATTGTACTTGTACTACTTATAATATCAACATTTAATTTTGGAGCGTTTTTAAGGTTAATTCCTCCATCGATATCTATAAGAAAATTATGTTTCTTTTTAAATTCTCTTAGCTGATTTACTTTTTCGACGGAATTAGGAATGAACTTTTGCCCAGAACCACCCGGGTTGACTGACATTACTAAGACTAAATCAATAGATCCTAAGTAGGACAGAATCTCTGATATATTTGTATCAGGATTGATTGCTAAACCTACTTTCTTGTTCTTCTTTTTTACGCTTCTAATTATTGCATCTATATCTCCGACAATCTCTTTATGAAAAGTAAAGATATCGACGAATTCAATGATTTGCTCTATAAATTCAGAAGGGTTGTTGACCATCATATGAGCTATGATCGGTAAGTCATACCTCTCTTGTAAAATTCGGAATACTTCTAAATTAAGGTTTTGAAAAGATGTAAATTCCCCATCTGACACATCTACATGTATGTAATCAAGTCCCTTCAACTCTTTAATGATATCTGTGTTAAAATCATCGGTTGCGTGTATTGAAACTGCTACTTTTTTCATAGTTACTATATATTGCATTTATTAGAAAAATGGATATCTATTGAAATTAAAATTAGATCTTCTTAACTGTACCATCCGCTTGACCGATATAAGCCGCCTGAACCATCCCTAAAAATAAGCCAGAATCTACAACACCAGGAATTTGCAAAATCTTTAAATTTAAATCTAAAGGATTTTTAATTATACCAAAATCAGCATCGATAATGAAATTCCCATTGTCACTTACTACCGGTCCTGTCTTTGCTTGAGCCATCCTTAAAACTGGAGTACCTCCTAATTTTTCTAATCTCTTCATAATAGGAATGTGTGCTAAAGGAATTATCTCAATTGGTACTCCCTTCTTCCAATGTTCTCCCAGAAATTCCGATTTTTTAGTAAAATCTGCTATAATAACTAATTTCTTTGAAGACGACGCTATTATTTTCTCTTGGACTAAGCAACCTCCACCACCCTTAATTAAATTTAAAGATTTGTCAATTTCATCTGCTCCGTCAATATCCAGATCAATCTCAGGATATTGATCTAGCGAAACTAGGGTAAGCCCGTTTTCAACTATTAATTGGTGGGATTGAAATGAAGTTGGGATACATTTTAGATTCAAATTGTTCTTTTGATTGATCTCTGCGATTTTTTTTACAGCATAAACAACAGTAGAACCACTCCCAATTCCTAAGATCATGTTTTTTTTAACATTTTCTTCAACTGCCCTAAAAGCGGCGTTCTTTTTTCCAAGTTCAATTAAGTTTTTATCCACATTATCCACCAAAGTATTATTTCTTGGACAAATTGAGAATTCTGATTGCTAAATATGCTGCGTTTTCACCTCTATCTATTCCCACACAAGCTACAGGGATTCCAGGAGGCATTTGCACAATTGATAATAGTGCATCTAATCCCCCTAATTTAGCGCTAACAGGCACTCCAATAACTGGCTTTTCTGTTTTAGAAGCTACTACGCCAGGCAAAGCTGCTGACAACCCAGCGACAGTAATATATACTAAAGATTGGCAAGTTTTTAAATAATCATCTAATTTTTCTGGATCACGGTGTGCAGAAATGATTTTTAGTTCATAAGGGATATTATTTTCTTTCAATACCTTTTCTGCTTTTTGATATATGTCAATGTCAGATTTTGATCCCGCTATTATTGAAACTATAGTTTCTACCATATTTTAACTAAATGTTCCAAAAATAAAAATAATACTAATAAAATCTTAATAAACTTTAATTAAATTATCGAAATGAGTAATTGATTGTTTGAGTCCTATAGACTTATTATCAAAAACTTTAATACATTTTTGAACATTCATAACCTAATATTAAAATTTTAATGAGAACTTCATTTTAAAAATATTATAAAATAAGAGGGATACAAAAGCATGAAAGAAGTTTGGTTAATTGATTACGCACGAACAGCCTTTTCTCGGTCTAGACCAAAACAGCCCGAGAGAGATGTTTTTGGCGAGATTAGAAGCGATGAACTATTAGCTACATTATTGATGAAGTTTTTTGATCAAAAATTAGCAGATAAAGGCATCGAGAAAAAGGATATTGATGAATTTACCGTAGGAACTGCTATGGGTGTTTATGAAAATTGGACTTATGGTGGTAGACTTCCGTTATTTTTAGCAGAATTTCCTGTCACAGTACCTGCCATGTTTGTAGACCGGCAATGCGGCTCCGCTGGGAGTGGAATGCATGTTGGGATTATGGAAATCATGTCAGGGTATAGTAAAATCTGTTTAGCAGGAGGAGTTGAACACATGACGCGCGTTGATATGCAAAACAAACATATTAATCCGAATTTAAAAATGATTAACAAGAAAAGCGAATGGTATCGACCACAGTATGATATCCTAACAACTATAAATATGTTGCAAACAGCTCAGAAATTATACGAAGAAGAAATTCCAGCATTCACGAAAGAAGATATGGACAAATTTGGTGTAAGAGCTCATAACTTAACGGTTGAGAATCAAGAAGCCGATTGGTTTAAAGGCGAAATTATAGGCATCGAGGGTCATGTAGACGGCAATATCGAAGAACCAATGATGGTTGAAAAGGATATGGCTGCGAGAAAATCGACACTGGAAAGGGTTGCTGGATTACGAAGATTATCAAAACCATTTTACTTGGAAAAAAATGGAGGAAAAGAAGGGTATATAAAGAGAGAGGGTACTAAAGAAGGCGTGATTACGGCTGGAAATTCGTCCCCATTGAACGCAGGCGCTACTGCTTGCATTATGATGGAAGCTGAGGAAGCAAAAAAGCGAGGATTGGAACCTATGGCAAAAATAGTTTCGATTGGCTGGGCTGGTGTTGAACCTAGTGTTATGGGTCGTGGTCCAGTGCCAGCATCCGAAATGGCTCTAAAACACGCCGGATTAACCGCTGATGATATCGATTATTGGGAAATCAACGAGGCGTTTTGCATCGTTGCTTTAAATTGTATGAAACATTTTAATATCCCAGAAGAAAAAGTCAATATTATGGGCGGTTCCACGGCAATCGGTCATCCATTAGGGGCTACAATGATACGACTCCCTGGTACATTAGCTCGGATATTAAAAGATAAAAAAGCAAAATATGGGATTGCTAATGCCTGTGTTGGTGGCGGACAAGGAGTCGCTACGTTAATCGAAAATATTGATGCGTAATCGAACATTTCATTGTAAATCTTCTTTTTATATTTTATTTTGTTTTTCTATTTCACGAATTAGTGTAACTACTGAAATTTCGTATTGAATGTTCAAAGTTTCTATATTTATCTCATTTTTTATAGAGAAAGGTTTTTATACAAAAAAGTCATAATAAAACTCAAGATCCAATTTTTGTAAATTATTATATAATGAAAATGCAGCATAAGAAGTATATTATAACGTTAATTTTTCTAATGATTTCTGCCTCAGTGTTTACTCAAATAGCCTTAAACCGTGGAGACAAGATCATTTCAAGCAATAAAAGTCCTGTTATCGTAAATACAGCACAGTTAACAGTTATTAATTATTCAATTTATATTAACAATAATAGTGATTGGGGTGCCCTCTCGGGTAATTCTTGGTTCCAAGGCTCAGGCACTTTCCTTGATCCCTACATTATTTCTAATATTGCAATTATTAGTTACAGATTTTACTCATCTCGTATTTCGATAATTAATACCACTGCTTATTTCATCATTCAAAATTGTGCTCTAGATTGTATCTCGATAATTAATACCACTGTTGATTTTATCATTCAAAATTGTGCTCTAAAAGATTGTTGTCTCTATTTAGCAAACGTTGAAAAAGGACTGATCTATAACAACGAATTACACAAATATAGTGGAGATTCCCTTGTGTTGCGCGATTGTTATAACGTTTCTATTGTAAGTAATAATGCAATTGATGGTTTTAGTATAAGGGATAGTGAGAAGATAAACGTTTCTAATAACGTTATAACTGACGCTTATAGCGGGATATTTCTTAGTCAAAGTTCTAACTGCTCAATTTGGAGGAATGAAATAAGACTAACCGATAATTATATCCGACGTAATTATTTTCACATTGATTACGTTACCGGAATTAGAATGGGTGGTTCTCATTTTAATAATATTACCGAAAATCATTTCTATTGTATTCCTAATCCTTTTGAGTATTGGGGTTCTAATATTGGAAACGTAATTGAAAATAATTACTTTCATAGTTGCGTCATGATAAATCCCAAGACAGACCTTATAGTCGAGCTTTTAATCAGCAGCATCTCAATGGTTAGTTTAATTATTCTTCTTTACGTTATAGCCCATAATTACCCTCGAAGAAAAAAACTGGTGGGTATCGTATCAATAGCTATAACTCTTGGTATAATGGGAATATTAGCGCATGGAGCATATAATTGGAGTTTTCTCTGGTCATGGGACCGTCTCATGCTTGGGGTGGCTTTATTTCCTCTTATTGGAGTTAATTTGGCTATATTAATATTAAGTATAAGGCTAATTATAAAGGCTTCTTCCCGTTCACAATCCAACTAGAAGTTACTTACTTTTGCTTAAGCTCGTGTGAGTGGCAGACGATACGAGTTTGTTTTGTTTCGAGATTGAAGGGTGGGAGCGTGTTCCGGATTATATTTTTTATTTTTTTTTTTCTGTCCATTTATTTTTTTAAGATTAATTCTAGAAATATTTAAATAATAAAAAAAAACAATTACTCTTACTATCATTTCTACAATAAAATGGTGAAATAAAATTACAGTATATAAAAGCATTCAGTTAGTTGCCACTAGCGATAAAAATTGGGCCGATGCAGTGAAAGTAGCTTATACCGAGGCTAAAAAATCGCTTCGTGGTATTAGAAATATTCAAATTATCGAATCTGATGTCAAGGTAAAAGAAGATCAAGATAAATTAATTTACCGAGTTAGAGTACAAATTAACTTTCAGATCGAGCGATAAAAAGAGTTTAGATTTTTTTTTCTTATTTTTTTTTCTTTCTTGAATAATTCAAATCCTATAAAATTTTAAATATAATTTTAAAAAGAGCAATCGATTTAAATTTCATATAATAAAAATTATGAAATCACATAATAATAGTAAACAATATTATGGAAGGACTTCTGGATACTTTTGGGGGTTACATTGTTGCTGGTGTCATAACTTTAGTAGTTCTTATCGCTTGTTGTGTTATAAATAATAAACTATTGAAGAAATAGTGACATATTTTATGGTAGGATTTATATTATTCAGTTAAATTCCTAGACCATTTTGATTTAACTCTTCAAAAAATTGAGTTAGGGATTCTTTGTTTATATTCAAATAATCTCCATCGATTTCACAAAAATTTTTCTTTCCCCAATTAATGATAACCTGTAGGAGCGTTTTTTTATTCACATTAAGGATTTCTTGTATCATATCAAATCTTACTCGCTTTGACATACTTAGTAAAGATTTCAACTCCTCAATGTTATCCTTAATCTCTTGAGTTTTACTTTTAGGTTTCACATTACTATCCAAATTCAACCTAACTGCCTTTAGTGAGTGCATGGCGTAAATATAATTAGGATCAATTTCTAAAGCTTTCTCATAAGCTTCTATAGCATTCTCTAAATTTTCGGTTTTTTCATGAAGTAATCCTATGTTATAATAGACATGTTTATGATCAGGTTTAATCGAAAGCGCAATTTTATAAGAGTTTAAAGCCTCTTCAAAGCGATTTAAATTAAAATATGCAATTCCTAGATTATAATGCGCCCTGTAGTTCTCTGAGTCGAGTTCTATTATCCGTTTGAAAAAATTAATTGATTCATCATACTCTAAAACATAGTAATCATTTAGATATCCTCCATAGGCAAACAAGGCATCTATTAGATTATTTTTAACGTCAACATCAGACTGTTGTAGTTGATAGAGATCTTCTAAAATCTTTATTGCTTTTTCGAATTCTTCATTTTTTACGTGATCTTTCGCTTTTTCAATCAGATTCTCTTTTTCAGTCAAAATTTTTCACTTAGATATCATTTTCATACCAATAATTTTTAGATTTCTTAGCACCTAATTTCATGACTAAGTTTCTTAGAGCACTATCTGAGTCTTGGCAAATTAAAAATACTTTATCTAAATTGAGAGTCCTTTTGACGTACAATTTCAATTCTCGAATTAT
>JAUWZR010000073.1 GCA_030615235.1 Promethearchaeota archaeon | reverse complement strand
TCGTCATCATTCATTTCTTCTAAATCAATTCCTGTAATTGCTTCATCTGATTCAGTTAGACCAATTTGTTGTGCGATTGCTATAGCAGTTATTTTATGATCTCCCGTGATCATGATCGTACGGATACCCGCCATTCTAGCTTCTTTGATTGCGTCTTTAACTTCGTCTCGGGCGGGATCAATAATTCCCACTAAACCAATATAGGTAAAATCCTTTTCTATATTATTGAGATCGTATCCCGGTTCTAACTCCTTATATGCTACTCCAAGAACTCTCAAAGCATTTTCAGCAAATTCGTTATTTTGGTTTAATATTTTATCTTTTACGTTCTCAATTGACTTGCGTTCGCCATTTGATAATACATGAGAAGCATTTCTCATCATTATATCTGGAGCTCCCTTTATGAAAGCAACAATTTTACCATCTAATTTACCAATTACGCTCATCATCTTCCGATCAGAATCGAAAGGAATTTCGTCTAATTTCTCAAAAGCTTCGCTAATTTTCATCTTCAAGGCTAAGACTTTCATGGAGATTTCAGTAGGATCGCCAACAACACTAACTTCTCCCGTTTTTTGGTCGAGAATATTTACATTAGAGTTGTTGCAAAACAAACAAACTTCTAGAAACCGCTTAAGATCGGGATTCATGTTAACAGGATTTCCAGATTCTTTGATATCTCCTAGAATATTATACCCTACGCCATCTACATCGAATACTTTTCCGTTTAAATATATTTTCACTATAGTCATTTCGTTTTTTGTGAGCGTACCTGTCTTATCGCTACAAATGACATTAACACGTCCTAGCGTTTCTACAGCAGTTAGTTTCCTAACTAAAGCATTTTTCGCAGCCATTTTTTTCATACCTATACTCAGAACTACTGTAATAACAACAACGAGACCTTCAGGCACTGCAGATACTGCTAAACTTATAGCAATTTTAAACGCGTCGATCATATGCTCTATTTCTTCGGGACCGGGAACTTCTGTAAGTAGTATAACAATTAGTTCTGTAATAAATACGCCAGCACATATCAATAGAATCGCAATTCCTAATAACTTTCCAAATCGATTTACTTCTACTTGAAAAGGACTAGGCTCTACCTTCTCTTGTTGCAAACTTTCAGCTATTTTACCTATTTCAGTATTCATCCCCGTCCCAATTACAATTCCTTCTCCATTTCCTCTCGTGATTATTGTGTTCATGTATCCAAGGTTAATTCTATCAGCTAGAATCATCTTTTCATCTACGATATCTAATTGTTTTTTTACAGGAGCAGATTCCCCGGTTAAAATTGCCTCATCGACGTAAAGCGAAAATTCTTTTATTAACCTTAAATCCGCTGGAAATTTATCCCCATCTTCAAAAAGGATAATATCTCCTATAGCTACATCTTCTACGGCTATTTCACTAACTCTACCATCTCTACGAACCTTAGCAAAATGGGGCGCAAGTTTTTTTAAACTTTCCATCGATTTTTCTGCTTGATATTCCTGATAAAACCCCAAAGCAGCATTGGCAATCAAGATAGCTGCAATCACAATAGCATCTGTATATTCTGAAGACCATTCTTCGGCACCAGGTCTGCCACTTTCCCACAATCCAATAGCAATTGAGATGGCAATCGCGAATAATAATAAATAAACTAGAAAGCTTTTAAATTGCCCAATGAAAATTTGTAGAGCAGTTTTTCCTTTTTCTTTAATTAATTCGTTCTTCCCATATTTTTCAAGTCTTGATTGTGCTTCAGCTTCAGACAAACCTTTTTCAATTGAAGTACCCATTGCCTCTATAACTTTATCAACATTCTCCGAGTGTGCGCTAATCTATTTTATTTCTGTCATTTTTTCTTCATTTTGTTTCAATTTTGTTTTAAATATTAAACTAAGTATTTTAGATAAATAATAGTTTTATAAATTATATATAAATAAATATAAGCTCATAAAAAAATTATACTGGTGATGAATGTTTAAAATTTCTTTCTCAAAAACAGCAATGGATTATATTATTCATGAACAACAAAAAAATAAAACAGAAAAACTAGTAGTAGTACTTTTTTATCATTCCGCTGAAACATGAACGATGTCTCTTTGCGGAAATTTTGTCGAGTTGGTGGAAAAATTTAAACTCTTAGACGATGATGATTTTGTCAAGCTGAAAGATACTGATGTAAGGAACGAACAATTTAAAGCCGAACATATCGAGGTATATATTGAAAAGAAAATCATTCCTGAGTTAGAAGAAAAACCATTAACCATTGTGGATGCGGTAGTAGGAGAAGTGAAAGATAAAACAGTAGGTTTGTTGTTCATAAAAAAAAAATCAAAAGTATACGGTTATTAAATGAACTTATCTTGAAAATTTTTGAAGATTAAGTGATTCATGGTTGCGCCCGTGCCGTATTTAAAGATTTCTCTTTTTTGTTAAACTTGACAATAAATTTATATACATGCCCTTCTAATTATTGTTAACTTACTAAATCTAATAAAAACGTATATGTAAAGATTGGTGAACATAATTCGTTATTCAAGACTTTTTAGATGGGTTGTAAGAGCTTTCTTGTTAGTTTTTACGCTATCATTATCAGTTGTATCTCTTTTGGGAGGTTGGTCTGCTGTAACGATCTTGAATCCTAGTAGTAACGATATTAATATTCCCGATGGACCTATAATAACTAATTTTGATATTGGTAATTCATCAATGGAAATAATTGTTCCTTTTAATATTTCAAATGGAGGAGTATATGCTTTATCGCGTATTTCTCTAAGGTTTCAAGTTGGTATGACTTTCGGAAATACATCAACGCTTCTTAATGATACCACAACCGTTCAAATTTTTGATACACTTCAACCATATGGATCAGTATTACCGGGAAAAACTCTCAAAGCGAATTACAGTGGTACAGGATCACTTCCTCTTTCTGAAGTAGACATATATAGATCGCCTAATGCATTAGAATTCTACGCAAACCTTACATTTAGCGCTTCTTATTCGCTAAATCTATACACATTTACAGTTAGTATAATTAAATTTTCAGTGGGGAATTATTCATGGTTTCCATGAGGGTGATTTAAATGGGACGATTTTCCAATATTGTTAAGGGAATTATATTTATGTGTGTTTATATAGGAACTACAATGGTTATTCCATTTCTCACTTTTACATGGGTCAAGGAAGTCCAAATATTAGGCGTTGCCATTGTATTAACACAACATGATTATGAGAAAATTATTTTCTGGATTTCTGCATTCGGACTACTTATCAGTACAACAGCATTTTTTAACTATTCATCTCCCAAACAGTCAATAAGAAAAGGAACCTTCGCTATGATTCAAATAATTTTAAACTGTTTGTATATATGGTCGTATAAGTTTAGTGGAGCCACTGAAATACGTTTCGAAATAGTATTTGAAATAGCAAATATTGGTTTTATTTCTATAAATGTTCAAAATATGGTCATGCTCTATATGGGGGTTTATTTTCTCACCATAATTCTTAAAGGTTATGATTTCTTCGATTTTCTTCTCAATCGGAAGACTATTAGAGAGAAAAGATATAAAAAAATGGTAGGAGGTAACGACTCATCATGATTTTTCAAGCCGTTGATTTTATCCAAATTATTGCAAATATCGTTGCTGCTATTTTGAATTTTTTAAATCCAATTGTGAGCCCGATGGGAGAATTTATGGTAAATTGGATGGAAGTAGTTTTACGATTCTTTCCTCAACCTCAAGATGGTTTGATTGTTTATGTTTCAATAGCTATTGTAATAGTCATCCTTGGGCTTATTATAAATATAACATGGCCAGGTAATAAAAGACCAGGTTTTCTTAAGAAAGTAGATGAAGTCGAAGATAAAGTTGAAGAGAAGATAGAAGAAACCGAAACTAGTGTTAAAAAAAAGGTGAAAAAAGCGAAAAAGAAAGCAAAAGACCTTGAGAAAAAAGCGGATGAATTAGAAGAATTGGAAGTAGAAACAGATACACTGGAAGAAGAACTAGAAGAATTAGAAGAAGACATCAAAGATATTGAAGAAGATTTAGAAGAAACTATAGATGAGGAATAAATATCAAAGAATTTTAACTCTATTATAAATTAAATTAATTTTTACTTTTTATTTTCCTTTTTCGAATCAAAATACTTTTAGTCAATAAAAACTGTATAGTTCTTATACATTAAAATTTAAATTATCGTTTAATCTTTAATGTAATTATAGGTTTGAGTTAAATAATTCGTCGTAATTAATTATGAGTTCAGATCATAAATTTGATAGATACAAGCAAAAAAAAGAAATCATTGAGGAACTAGATTTTTATAAGTCAATTATTTTAAAAAAAATGGATATTGATGATTTCAACTCTGCTTTAATAAAAATTGAATCTGCTTTAACTCTCTTAGAAGAATACAAGACAGAATTTGATTTGGAAAAAGAGACTAAGGAATTTAGTGAAATACGACAGAATGTTCTTAGTGAATTCGATAGCCATCGTAATATCTACATAAGGCGATATACTAATCTTCGGAAAGAAATCCTCACTGAAGCTAATTTGGAAAATTTCATAAAACTTTTAGCAATGTTAAAGAATGAAGTCGATGATAATCTAAATCAATATAACCTTCATGATTTACATGATGATATTAATACATATTTCACATTTATTAAAAAATTGTATACAATCATTAGTTCCTATAAAATTCTTAACTATAACGATGCTTCTGGGAAGATTTTAAGCTTTATTAAAGAGTCTAGTCATGTAAATTTTCCCAATTTGAAAGTACTAGTTACTATTATTTATCAGAATTTGCTTTTTATTCAAATCGAATCTATGGCTAAGAACTACGAAAAACTAAGTGTAAATGAAATATCTGAGAAAATGTCGATATCACCCGATAAAATTGAAGACCTTATTAATCTACTCATAAACAATCCAAAAAGTCCCATAAAAAAATATACACAATATAATCGAGAAGTAATTTTTAATAAACGAATCAAAAAGATTATCTGAAATTTAAAATCTATAAAGCCCTATAATGCTCAGGTTTTAAAATACTTTTATTTTTTAACCCATAATCAATTTGGTTTAAGATTTTAGATTTATCTCTTTCCAATAAACCACTCAGTGCTAAATAATTAGAAGCATGATTAGATCTAAAGATACAATTTGCGAACTTATTAGTAAAATTAATAGTTTCAATGAATAGTTTCAATTCCAGTAGAATCTCGTACGAATTCATCTCTTTAAATTCATTGCGCATTTTTTTCTCGTATATAACAGTTCCGGGTGGAACCATGAGAGATAAAAACGCAATATACCATATTCTTTCGTCATCAGGACAGATTTTATTTACTAAGTCTGCTGATTCAAGAGCATGAGTTTTAGAAACGCTCTCGTTATCTGCCCCTCCAAGACCGTTAATAAATGTTGCAGACAGTATTATGTCTGCTTTCATTAGTTTTTTTGAGGCATTAATAAAATCCATTTTTGTGGCGTTTTTATGAACCATTTCAAGTAATTCATCAGATCCGCTTTCAAATCCTACATAAGCAATTTTTAGCCCAGCATCTGATAAAGCTTTCAAGTCATCATCAGATTTTTTCAAGATATCCTTCGCATGAGCGTAAACGCCTACTCTTTCTAAATTAGGAAATTTTTTCATAGCATAAGTAGTAAGCTCTAATAATTTTTCTATGGGGGTTACCATTGCATTACCATCTAAGAAAAATAATTTACGCACAGAGGAACTATATTTGCTTCTTGCCCCGATATCTAAATCTCTTTTAACATCATCAACTAATCGGATTTTAAAATTTTTTCGAAGATTTGACATACAGAAATCGCAATGATATGTGCAGCCTTCAGTTAATTGAATCAATAGAGAATTTCCTTCAGATGGAGGTCTAAATACAGGATCACAATAGTAAATTTTTTCTTGATTATCCATAACTATGGTTTATTTGAATATGTGTATTTTGAGATTGAAAAGGAAATTTTTTTTCATAAGGTTTTTTAAGATTCTTCCTTTTAACCCTCTTTATCATCAGGCCGTTGTGGGCAGGAGGTAATGTGGCGTCCTAATCTGATAAATTCCTTTTTACAATAAGGACAAACTTGTTTTGCTTTAGTCTCTTTTCCTGAGGTCGCTGTAGGTTTTTTCTTCTTTTTTTTCGCTTTGGAAGGCATAATATCATCTATACTTGCGTCTTCAGGAGCAAACTCGCAAGTTCGCAAATGAGATCTTAAATCTCCAAATAGTTCGGCACAAAATGGACATTCTAACATGAATTCTTCAGAATCGTCAATTTCATCTTTTCCAACTTTTCTTTTTTCGAATTTTAGAGAAACCTCTTCATCTTCTTCTTCAAATTCATCAATAGATAAATCGAGTTCGCTTTCAACTGCTAGTTCAGCTAATTCAAACGCCTTTAATTCAATTTTTTTCTCCTTAATTTTCTTATCTGCACCTTTTCTACTCTCTTCATAAACATCTGAGACTCGTTGATTTGTCTGCACGTACAAGGCACATACTTGGCAAACATAAGCCTTTTTTCCTAGTACTAAGTCTCGTTCAACACAGTAACAAAGGGGTTGTAAACTATTGGCAATATCTCCCATTGAAGTGAGATGTTTACAAGCAAATTTACGTGCAAATTTTATTTTTTGTTTTTTACGAGGAATTGTCAACCAACCAAAAAAAGTAATGTAATAATATTAGATAGGATAATATATCCTAAAATTTAATTTTTTTGATTGTTCTAATCCAAATTAAGAAAAATGTTTTTGGTAGGATGTCGGGATTAGAAGTTGTAATGAATATCTTTCAAGTCATTAACGACTTTCGTTTTAATTTCAGAGTTTTCAATATCTGGCAATATAACCTCGACTATATCTCTTAATTCTACAATTTTTTCAATTAAAACTTCCGGTTTGCTCCACGGAGTAATTCTTAGAGGATGACTATAATTTAAACCATTATTATAATTATCTATGGCTTCCCGATAGAAAAGGCACGCTTGTCCAATACTCTTAATTTTTTTTTCATAAATCAACCCAATCCTATTAAAAGCCATTCCAGCACCAGCAAAATCTTTAACTTTAATGAATTCTACAGCTGCTTCTTCGATTTTTTTTAAACCAAATTCTAAGGCATCTAGTTCATCTTGTTTTACGACAATGTAACCTATGATATAATTAGCGATACCTTTATAAAATGTCTGATTGTTATTTTCTGCTACTTTGAATAGCTCTTCAGCAAATTCTTGAGCAAGCACTAAATGATTATTTGAAATACAGAATCTTGACACTTTTCTTAATAAGTCCATAACTCTAATAACATCGTTTATTTCTTTATATTTTTCAATACCTTGGCGATAATTTTCTATACCAGTGAAAGGATCTTTGTTTTTAAAAGCTTGATTTCCTTCATAAATAATTTTTTCAGCAGCTTCCTTTATCTCGTCGCTGTCAATAATCGTCTCGTAAAAAATATCGTCAACGTTGAATTTAATATCTTCTGATAAGGGGATATCTATAAGATTATCTTCCGATAATTCGATATTTGAGTCCTCTAACACATCGTCTATATCCTTATAATTCGATTCAAGTTTATACTTCTCCTTAAAGGCTTCCTGTAAAGGTTTTCCTGCTGAAGCTAAAGAGGATAATTCAGCGAGAACATTTGCAAAAAAGAATTTATTTAGACCTTCCACAATATAATCGATTTTATGGTAATTCATCTCAAATTCAACAGAATTGGAATCCATGGTGACATCAGTTAATCGATATATCTCAAAACCCGTATCGTATTTGGTTAGAATATTATTATCAATTTTTTCTTCTCTCTTCTTTCCGAGGAGAGTATGATCAAAAACTAGTCCTATAGCATTGTTGAATTTTCCCTGAAATCCAAGTTGATTAATTAGATCAATGTAAGAGAAAAATAATGTTAACCCGGGATGAGAATGGAACCAACCAACGATGAAGTATCCTTTTCCTTCTTCATCTAGTTCCTCGTGTATTTTTTCAACATCTCCATAATCTGTTTCACTGAATTCTACATCTGTATCATGACCATATGTCATTGGAATTGCTCTTTCAACATATAAGAAATCACCATCGTAATATCCAATTAAAAGACCATATATTTCTTTCCAGTCTTCGGAAGGTATAACCTGATTTGCATATCTGCTAGCATATAATATTAGTGTTTTATAAGCCTCTGCTTTGAGAACTACGGGTTTACCTATTTTTGTTTCACTAACATTCTCTTGCGTGACTTGTTTTCTTTCTTCGTTATCACGATCATCATTCTTACGCGATTCTTCAGTCATAGTTTTGCCTTATATAAACTTAGATAAGGTAATACTAACCTCTTAACATTATTATGATAATTTTCTTAAATAAAATTATGTTTAATTAAAATAAAAATATTAAATTTAAAGTTTTTACTTCTTCTTTATAACATTCTGATTGTGAAGGTTTAAAACAATTTAAATTAGACTTTAAATTATTCCGGATTTTTTAAGATTTTTAATATCTTCCTCTGTATAGTTAAGTTCCTTTAAAATTTCTTTCGTATGTTGACCGATTTTAGGTGCTAAGCTCCTTATTGTTAAAGGTGTTCTAGAATATTTAATTGGCGAACTGATGTTTTTGATTTTACCAAATTTTGGATGATTAATATCAACGACCATGTTTCGCGATTTAATTTGTGGATCTTCACATGCTTCATTGAAGTTTTTTACAGGCATAACGCAAGCATCAATATTTGAAAAAATTTCCATCCATTCGTTTTGAGTTTTCTTTAAAAATTCATTTTGAAGTTCGCGGAATACCTCCTCTTTTTCTATCCCCAATGCATTTCCTTTCTGTATTAAATCTTCCCGCCCAAGCCCCTCGCAAACTCCACGCCAAAATTTTAGTTCAATCGCACCGACAGACATATACTTATCATCTTTAGTTTTAAAAATTGAATAAAATGGAACTTCTCCGTGCAATGGGTTTCTTGGTTTAGTCATTCCGTCGTTCTTTTCTTTAGAAAATTGAAAAGCGGCCGCCATTGGCATAAAAGAAAAAACACAATCCGTCATAGAAATATCAATATATTGACCCTCTTTTTTGGGATTTCTATCTCTTTCAAGTAATGCTCCAAGGATTCCAATGGTAGAAACTAATCCTCCTCCTATATCGGCAGCTTGTATTCCTGGAAGAATGGGTTTCCTTTCTTGGTCCTTTTTCCCTACTAACTCTCTTTCTTTATTTAAATCTAATATCCCACAAATTCCAATATAATTTAAATCATGCCCCGCTATCTGCTCATAAGGGCCATATTGCCCGTATCCCGTTAATGAGCAATAAATTATTGATTTATTAATTTTATAAAGAGACTCATAATCAATTTTTAATCTGTTAGTTACTTTTGGCCTGAAAGTTTCTATTATAATATCTGCTTTTTCTACTAATTTATAAAATATCTCTAAGGCTTTTTCTTTCTTTAAATCAAGGGCTATTGATTTCTTATTTCTCATTATTACTGAATTAAATGCACTTTCACGATACCTACCTTTTTGAAAAAACGGTGGTGGACTTCCGTATGGATACTTAGGATCTTCAACTCTAATGACTTCAGCACCAAGGTCTGCTAATATCATTGAAGCGTATGGACCTGGTAGCATCCTTGCGAGATCAATGACTACTATCCCTTCTAATGGTAAACTCATAATAATATAGATTAAAGCTTACTATTATAAAAAAATTAAGAAAATTAAGAAATCACTTCGAGATTACAGTTCGATGATCTCCGCTTCCATAGTTTCAGTGTCAATGATCGCAAATGTAGGTTTATCCGTCAAATATCCGCAAAGTTCACCTGGATTAAGTATTAGAACGTCTTTATGCTTTCTATTAACTATCAAATGCGTATGTCCTGAAAGTATAATGTCAAACTTTCCAGATTCGGCTAATGCATCTATAGTTTCTTGTTTGGGCATGTGTGAAGCAAAAATTCGCTTTCCTCCTAGCTCAATTATTAGTTCATGACCATTTTTTGCAAATTCACAAATTTGACCTAAGGTTTGTGTTAGATATAGAATTTCTCCATCATTGTTTCCGAAGATGCCAAAAAATTGCTTTTTTATTGAATCGTTGAGGTTATTGAACCATAATTTAACGAAAGGTGCAATATAATCGCCGCAATGGATTAATGCATCTACATTTTTTTCGTTTATTATAGAAACTGCTTTTAATATATTATCACGATGGTCGTGTGTATCTGAAAAGACAGCTATTAGAATTTTAAAATCACTTTTTTTATTTTACTTTATAGATTT